>JAWXAX010000228.1 GCA_034439735.1 Rhodothermales bacterium
ATACTACCCCTAATGCCCTGCGCCTCCCGATATCGCCTCCATCTCTGGCTTTTTCTCGCCAGCCTGCTCACCGGGCCAGCCATGGCGCAGATCCCCCAGGTCCATCCCTATCAGATCACGCTCCGGACGTACCTCGGCACCTTCGATGAGGCGGATTTCGAGGTCGATCTCCAGCCTATCGTGTACGACCCCGGGTATTTCACGACGAAGGACGCCCTGCACCGCACCTGGATTTTGATGGAAGATCGGGGACGCAAGATGCCGGCGAATACCGGGCTACGGGTCGACGCTGGCCTCTTCACACTCCCCTCCATCGAACGCGACGGCACGGTGTACATGCAGGTCGGCCGTAACAGCGGCTTCTTCGATCCCCTCGAAACGGCCTGGTGGGTGGCATGGGACTACCCCGGCAACCCGTATTTCCAGCACCCGGCCGGCATCAACCGGGCCTTCATCGCCGCGGCCGTCGATCTCATCCTGACCGAGCACAACCTCGAAACCTCCGCCGCCAACCGGCGCAGCGATTACATCGGGGGCTACCTCGCCCGCCTTGCGTACGTGTATTACGTGGTGAAACCGAGCCTGCCGCCCGACATCCAGTCTGCCTACGAAGACGGCCTGCGCCGCATCTTCGACCGCCTGACGGCCCTCTACCCCTCCGGCAACGGCGGGGCCGACATGGAGACCTTCCAGCTCGCCGGCCTGTGGTACGCCGCCGAGGCCATCGACGACGACGACCTGCGAACCCGCGCGCTGAACCACTCCCGCTACGTCCTGAACGTCATCATGAAAGGCGACGGCTACTTCCACGAACACGGCGACGACGGCATCGACCTCTCCTACGAGGGCATCGCCCAGCGTTTCATCGCCTGGGCCGCCTTGTTGTACAACGACGCCACGATCGACGGGTATCTTGAGAAATCAGCCCGCCTGAAGGCCCATCAGACCCTCCCCGAACCCGACGGCCGCTTCACCAGCCCCTCCCATTTCAACACCGGCACCGTCTGGGGCTCGGCTACCGACCAGTGGCACACCTACGCCCGTGACCACGCCGTCGCCATGACGACCGACGAGGCGAAATACCTCGTCTGGACGGGGCGCGTGCTGGGATCGACCTATTTCCAGGGACTGCCGGACGAGGCACAGATGCGTTCGGACATCGCCCTCGCCATCTCCCAGCGCAACGCCGACACCGACGGCAGCCTGAGCTGGACGTGGAACGCGGCGTCGACCGCGGTCCCTAAGGCCTGGTCGCCACAGCACTGGCTGAATGGGATCGTGCCGGCGGCCGACCTGTACCCCGCCGGATTTTACGACCAGCTAAGCGCTCTGGCCTCCTCGGGGAGCGCGCTGATGTCCCCTCCGATGCTCCGTGAACCCGGCTTTATCGAAGTGTTTGGGGATGATTTTGTCGTCGCCCGGTTCGGGACCTACGGCGCGATCGTCCACACCGGCACCACCGTCGCTGCCTGGGCCGACGGCGTACCAGGGCTCTCCGGCGGCGCGCTGTCGGCGTTCTGGACGGAAGAAGGCGGAGCCGCCCTGCTCGGGATGTCGCGCGGCGCGCAGAACGCCGTCTCCGATCAATGGACGGGCGCGCAGGGGTGGGATACCTGGGCCGTCCAGGCGATCTCCGGCGTCAACGCCGCCGGCCAGCCCTTTAGCTCCGCCCGAAACCGGATGCCGACGGTCGAGCGCACCATCGAAGGAACGGAACGCGCCACCGTGATCGTCTCCGGGGCGATCGGATCGCACGACGGCGCACGCAGCGCCCCCGGCGGGGCCATCGCCGGCGATGTCGCCTACACCCGCACGTTCACCCTCGCCGAAAGCGGCGTCACCGTCACCTCCACCCTCGTCTCCGACGGCGCCGACGTCGTGGGGGGATTGTGGGAGATGCTTCCGCTGTACCTCCGCGACGCCGGCCAGACAGACGGCGACGCCCGGATCGAGTGGCGGGTGGGGCCGGACTGGATTCCGGCCACGACCGATTTCCAGACCGGCGTGACAGCGATCCGGTCGACCCGGTTCGAACAACCCGTGCAGATCGTGTTCGAGGAGCCGCGGCGCGTGAAGCTGTCGCCGGCCGTGTGGACCTCCCCCGCCATGGGCGCTCGCGTGCAGAACGTGATGATCGACCTGCTCGGCGCCGACGGCGGCGTCGCTATGCCAACCCTGGCATCCGTCACCTACACGATAGCCCCAGCGTCATCACTCGTCTACGGCGACCCCAGCGGCAACAGCGAAATCAGCGCCCTCGACGCCGCGCTGGTGCTGGAGCATGTCGCCGGCCAGCAGTTCCTCGGCGGCGACGCCCTCCTCGCCGCCGACGTCACCGGCAACGGCCTCGTCACCCCCCTCGACGCCTCCTACATCCTGCAATTCGTAGTGGGCATTATCGACTGCCTGCCGGCCGATAGCGCTTGCATAACCGCACGTTAGTGCGTTGAACATTTACTCGTTGAACGTTTCTCCTTTCAATCCTCGTACTCGTACTCAGCGAAGCGGTACTCGTACTCGTACTCGAATCCGTTTCCGCCTCGAACGCCCCTCACATCAATTCTCGTACTCGAAATCGTTTTCTCGTTGAACGTTGACTCGTTGAGACGAAGTAATTCATTCGAATGGCGAGACGTCGAGATCCCGCCTCACGTGTGGGATGAAATAAGAAGAGAGGGCATTGCCATTCCTGCAAGTCACAACTTAATACTGTGGACATTTTCTGGAGCTAAACCGTGCCTGACGGCCAGGCCCCTCCTCGATCCGAGGAGGGGCAAATCCCGTCGTAGCGAAGCGTTGACGGGATGGGGAGGAGCGAATCGACACCGGGCAGATGAGTCCAGGTACACCCCCGCAGTCGCTGCCATACTTTTTGCAATCTCGGCTCTCGGGTCGAGTTGCATAAAAATAATCTAAGCTGACGCAAGGCTTTACTCCTCCCCGTTCTGACCTCGATAAATCGACGTCAGAACTCGCCCCTCCTCGGATCGAGGAGGGGCCTGATCACCAGAATTGGCACAGTTGTGAGAAAACTGTCTACAAAATACAACTCAAACGTGAAACGCCATGATTGTCATTCGACTAATGGGCGGGCTGGGCAATCAACTCTTCCAGTATGCCGCCGGAAGAGCTCTGGCTCTTCGGAACCGCGTTCCCTTAAAATTGGATCTTAGCCTACTTGAAGATCGAAACGGTGGCGAACACGCTGTATATCGAGACTTCGAGCTTGGCGCCTTTCACATCAACGCGCAGGTTGCCACTGCGGATGAAGTTCGCTATTTCAATCCAACACCAAAAACAATCATCGGACGAATCGGACACCGGCTCAAAAAAGCACTTCGGCCACAACGCGTTTATTGGGAACGGGGACGAACCTTCGACCCATTGATACCCGACTTAACCGCACCGATGTGCATCGTTGGATCCCTGCAAAGCGAACGGTATTTCTAACCCATATCCATACAATTGCGGGAAGAACTCACTTTCCGTGATACGCTGTGCGACACCGCACGACCCATTGCGACAGAGATCAACTCGGGCGAATCCGTTGCCGTCCATATTCGCCGGGGAGACTATGTTTCCAACCCGCATTACAGCGCGCTGTTGGGTGCCGTAGAGCCGGACTACTACAAAAGTGCTTTCAGGTACATAGAATCAAGGCTGACTAAACCGCATTACTTCATTTTCTCCGACGATATTTCCTGGTGTCGCCAGCATTTCACGTCCGACCACCCGCTGACTTTTGTTGATGCCGAGACTACAGGTGGGGCGGCTATTCAGGATTTGATGCTCATGTCCTCCTGCCGGCACTTCATCATCCCCAACAGCACGTTCGGATGGTGGGGCGCGTGGCTCGGCAAAGATCCTGACAAGCTCGTGATTGCACCCCGAAAATGGTCAAAAAGCGGCCAACTCGATTCATCAGATCGCATACCGGAAAGCTGGCACTTGCTTTAACACGTTGAGCGTCCTTCACATCAGTTCTCCTACTCACAATACTTCGGACAGGGTACACATCTGAGCGATGCCGCGTGACAAGTCATGCCCCTCCTCTGCCCGAGGAGGGGCCTGGTCGTTTGGTACGCCCAGCTTCTCAAACTGCCCGAAATATTAACTCCGCGAAGCGGTACTCGTACTCGATTCTCAATCCATTCTCCCATGCATATCGGCTATTTCACCCACAGCCCCGTCTCCATCAGCGAGACCTTTATCCACGACCTCATCTACGCCCTCGATGCCCGCGCATCGAAGTTGACCTTTTTCTCGGGCGCCGCCTCGACGCGTGATCTTCCCGGCATAACCACACTGCCCACCGGCTACCACGAAATCCCGGAGGCCAAAAGTTACCGACTCTACAAGGTGGGCCAGGTCTTCGGCCGGCGAGGCGATCTGCTGCGATTCAACTATGCTCAGACGGCGGCCCAACGGATTCTCCGCACGCATATCGATGCCGTCAGCCAACTGGATGTCGCCTTTTTGGATTACGGAACTTCGGCTGCGCTACTTGCGCCCTTTCTGAGGTCGATGGGAATTCCCTATGTGCTCCAGGTTCATGCCTTCGATGTAACCTGCGCGTTTGCGAGCGAGCGGTATAAGAGTGCCTTTCTCGAAGCAAGCGCACATTCACAGGGCATCATTGTCGTGTCGGAGCACATGAGGAGACTCCTCGTATTGGCCGGCGTGGACCCTCGACTGATCCATACCGTCCGCCTCGGTATCTCGCCGGACGCCATCACCCCCATGCCCTGGGATCAACGCCGGCAGCAGCCGCCAACGGTGATCCACCTCGGCCGTCTGACCGAGAAAAAACACCCGATCGCCCTCGTCCACGCCTTCGCCCTCGTCCACCGCGCCATCCCCAATGCCCGGCTGGAAATCATCGGGGACGGGCCGCTCCGCGCCGAGGTCGAGCACCGCATCCGGTCACTCGGGATTGCCGACGCTGTCACCCTGCACGGCGCGCTCGGCCGGGAGCACTCCTTCCCGATCATGAACCGGGGCCAGGTCTTCGCCCAGCACAGCGTCACCTCGATTTCGGGGGATCAGGAAGGATTCCCGGTAAGCCCCGCCGAGGCCGCCATGTTCGAGCTACCCGTGGTGACGACGGCGCACAGCGGGCTGACGGAGAACATTGTCGATGGCGAAACAGGATTTCTCGTGCAGGAACACAACTACGAAGCCATGGCCGAACGCATCATCCACCTCCTCCAACACCCGGAGGTCGCCGAGCAGATGGGGAAAGCCGGCCGGCGCCGCATCCTCGCGATGTGCCGGCCCGAGGAGCGGGCCGATCGGATATTTGCCCTGCTCGATGCCGCTGCCCAAACCCGCCGATCCGGCGCACCGCTTGCTTTAACCACGGTATAGATCGAAGCACCGGTCGGTTCGGCGCAAAAAGGCTTGAAATGACTCTATTTCGGCCTTCGATCGCCAGAACCGAAGCCTCGATCACCGGAAAAGGTTGCCATAACTGGCAGGATTGGACGCACTAAGCGTACTACGCCAGCCATCGAATCTACCGGCTTTTCCAGACAGCACAGTTTTTTACCAGCGACCTCGCGGCGGCGATCCGCTCCCCAGTCGCACCCGCTCGCTCACGACGCCCCCCCTCTGTCGTCGGCGAGCCTCAGACCGCATTCTTAAACCGTAACCCCGGGCGTCGCGGCACGCCGTCCCGGGACGGGAACGAGTATGAGCACCATATCCTTACTGACGGGCTTCTCCCTCGCGTTTCTGACGGCGCTGATCCTGACGCCGATCGTCTCCTGGCTGGCGCTGCGCCAGAAGTGGGTGGATATCCCGGACGGCAAACGCGCCATGCATCGCCGGCCCACCCCGCGCGCCGGAGGCATCGCCATCGTCTCGGCCTTCCTGCTCGGCATCGCCTACTTCTACCTGCTCGACGAGGACCTGAAAGCGGCCTTTGGGTTCGATCTCTACGTGCCCTCGATGCCCTTCATCCTGGGCGCCATCGCTATGGCCCTCACGGGTTTGTATGACGACGCGTACGGGCTCGGCTTCAAGAAGAAGTTCTTCTTTCAGCTCCTCGTCGCCTACCTGATGTTCGTTGCCGGCTTCCGCGTCGAGGTCTCCAGCATCCCCCTCCTGGGCGACGACCCCTACATCCAGGCCTCGCTCGCCCTCCCCCTCACCCTGCTCTGGTATGTCGCCGTCATCAACGCCGTCAACCTCATCGACGGGCTCGACGGCCTCGCCGGCGGCATCACCCTCATCGCGTTCGGCAGTCTGGCGCTGGTTTTCAGCGCCCTGGGCGACCTCCAGTTTCTCCCGATCGCCCTGGTCATCGCCGGCGCCATCGCCGGCTTCCTGGTCCATAACTTCAGCCCCGCCACCATCTTCATGGGCGACAGCGGCAGCCTCTTCCTGGGGTTCATGCTCGCCACCTACACGCTCACCGGCACCAGCCACGAAAACCCGGTGCTGGCGCTCATCATCCCGATCCTGGCCGTCGGCTTCCCGCTGCTCGACACCTCCGTCGCCTTTGTCCGCCGCATCCTGAACGGGCAGTCACCGTTTGCGCCGGACAAGGACCACATCCACCACCGGCTCATCGAGACGTTCAAGATGACGGTGCCCGGCGCGGTCCTGCTGCTGTATGCGCTGAACGCAGCGCTGGGCCTGATGGCTATCATGCTGGTCGTCGTCGATGCCCGCTACTTCGCAGTCATCGTCGCCCTCGCCGCCCTCGTGCCGGGCGTCCTTCTTCGCAAACTCGGCTACCTGCGCTTCCGGATCGGCTTCCAGCAAGTGAAACGCCTCCTGAAAAACCGCCTCACCAACCATGTGCCCCGCGGCCAGTGGCAGACGTCGGAGGAAAAACGCGGCGCTCCGCACGACGACAGCTGGCGCACCGACCCGGCCTTCTGGCGCAAGCCGCTCGCCCTCCCACGCGACGCGATGAAGCCGCAGGAGAAGACGTCGGAGAAGACGTTGGCGGAGGAGTAGGCATGGAGACGCTCGAAACGCCGATTCGCATTGTGACACACCCGCGAGGGGCCGCGGGGAACGCCCATCCGCCGGCGCTGGAGCTCCTCCTGCGCGCCGTCCGGCCAGCGTCGGATGCGGGCAACGAGGCCGCCATCGACGCGCTCCTCGCGTCGGGCAGAGTGGATTGGGACCGGCTCGTTGCCCTGGCCCGCGGTCATGGCATGATCCCGCTCCTGTACCGCGCCTTGCGAGATCGGACGGGCCCGGCCGCGCCGGCGGACACGCTCGCGGCGATCCAGCAGGACTTCCACCGGATGTCCATGCTCATCCACGTCCAGATCATCGCCCTCCGGCGCGTCCTCGGCCACCTGGATGCGCGCGGCATCCCGGCGATCGTCCTCAAAGGGCTGCCCCTGGGCCGGCTCGCCTACGGCAACCCGATCTGGCGAAAACCGGGCGACATCGATCTCCTCATCCATCCAGAACACTACCAGGAGGTCCGGCTGGCCCTCGCGGAGATGGACTACCAGCCCGACCTCACCGGCGACGCTGCCGCTCGCGAGTTGGACTGGAAGAAGCAGATGACCTTCCGCGGCGCGCCGTGCGACGTGGACGTCCACCTCGGCCTCGAACAGGCCTCGTTTCTCCGGATCGCCTACGCCGCCGGCGCCGACGACGACGCCATCCGGGCGCGCTGCCGGACGGTCACCATCGGCGGGCTGGACGTGCGCACGCTTGGCCCCGAGGACCTCGTCGCTTTCCTCTGCATCCACAGCGCCAAACACGCGTGGTCGCACTTATTTATGATCGCCGACCTCGCCGCGTTTGTCGCGAACAACGCGATCGACTGGCCGGTCGTCGCCGAGCGGACCGCCGCGTTGAAGGCCGATCGGTATGTGGCCATCAGCCTGCTCCTCGCGCATCGGCTCTGCGGCACGGAGCTGCCCGCGCACTGGGCCGACGCCGACCGAACACTGGGCGCCCTGGCCGATCGGATCGAGCGCCGGTTATTCGCCGACACCGGCCCGACACGCCCGATCGCGTTTCATCTACTCCAGGCCCGCATTCTGGCCGGCGCCCTCGAAAAGGGGCGCTACTTCGTCAATGTCTGCCTCGAACACGTGCGCCGGAAACGGCGCGCCCACGCCTGATCCCCTCGTGCAACCTCAACTCCCGAACGGCATGATCTCCCTCAACGACACCCTCGTAGTCGAGCCCGACCTCATGATGGCCGACCTGGAAGGCGAGGCCGTCCTCCTCAACGCCCAGACTGGCCGCTACTACGGCCTCAACGATGTCGGCACCCGGATCTGGACCCTCGTCGCCGAGCCCACGCCCGTGGCCGCCGTCGTTTCGGCGCTGAAAGACGAATACGATGTCGACCCCGTCCTGCTCGAAGGCGACATCCTTCGGTTCGTCGAGGACATGGTCGCCCGCCGGCTCGTCGAAGTCAAAAAAACGCATGCTTGAGCGTCGCTCCATACCCTGGCGCTTCCATGCGTGGCGCGAGAGGCGGCTGCTCGCCGGCGTGGCGATCCTGCTGGTCGGCCTCCGCCTGGCGCTAGCCCTGCTGCCCTATCGGGTGGTCCGCCGTCTGCTTGACGGGCGGCCGTCGGGCCGGGAGATGTCCGCCGCACCCGCGATTCCCGAACCGCGCCGGCGCCGGATGATCTGGGCCGTGGAAGCCGTCGGCCGGCGGGTGCTGGGCGACAGCCCGTGTCTGCCGCAGGCCCTCGCGTTGCGGTGGATGCTGCGCCGGCACGGTGAGGATGCGACCCTGCACATCGGTGTCCGCAAAGCACAGGCCGGCGACCTCCTCGCCCACGCCTGGCTGGAGCAGAACGGCCTCGTCCTGATCGGC
>JAWXAX010000229.1 GCA_034439735.1 Rhodothermales bacterium
CCAACCTGCAACTTGCCAACCTGCAACTTGCCAACCTGCAACTTGCCAACCTGCAACTTGCCAACCTGCAACTTGCCAACCTGCAACTTGCCAACCTGTAACCAACCCCATGTTCTCCATTGTCCCGCTCGGTGTCGCTTCGGCGCTGCCGACCCTCGACCGGCATTTTTCATCGACCGCGCTCGTTCGGGAGGGCCATGTGTTTTTGTTTGATTGTGGGGAGGGGACGCAGTTGCAGCTCGTGCGGGCGGGCCTGAAACGGCCTCGGATCGAGGCGATCTTCATCACCCATCTGCATGGCGACCACGTCTTCGGGTTGCCCGGATTACTCTCTACCCTGGCTCTCCTCGAACACGACCGGACGCTGCGCATCGTCGGTCCGGTGGGTCTTCAGGCCGCGTTGACGGCGTTCATGCAGCCGACGAGCGGACGCGGCGTCCCCTACTCGATCGAATACATCGAACTCCCGCCCGACCTGTCGCACGCCGTTGTCCTCGAAACGCCCGAGTACCGCGTCGAGGCCCGCCCCCTGTCCCATAGTCTTTTCACGGCCGGCTTCCGGTTTCAGGAAAAGGCGCGTCCGGGAACGCTCGACGCCGACCTCTCGCGTGCTCTGGGCGTCGTCCCGGGGGTGGATTTTAAGCGGTTGAAATCCGGCGAATCAGTCGTCACGGCCGATGGGCGCATCGTGGCCCCCGCCGATGTCGTCGGCCCCGCACGCCCCGGCGCCTCGTTCGCCTACGTCACCGACACCCAGCCCTGCGACGGCGGCATGGCGCTGGCGGAACAGGCGGATCTGATGTATCATGAGGCCACCTTCCGCCAGAGCGACGTAGACCGCGCCCGGGAAACCAGGCACGCCACGGCGCTCGAGGCCGCCGGCGTGGCCCGCGAAGCCGGCGCGCGTCAGTTATTACTCGGCCATTTCAGCGCCCGCTATGACGGCGCGGACCTGCGCGCCCTGCTGGAAGAGGCTCGCACCGTCTTTCAGAACACCGAGGCGGCTGAGGAATTAAAGCGCTATTCCGTGGCGCCGCCCGACGCCAATATTCCCGCGACTATCCCCTGGAGTTCCGTTGTCCCAGAACGACCCGAATAGCGACGAAGACAAAAAGCCTCCCGGCCTGGACGGCAAGCTGTTCCGGCGCATCATCACCTTTCTGAAGCCTTACAAAGGATGGGTCGCGCTGGCGTTTGTGCTGGTGATGGTCGCCGCTTTCCTCGGGCCGCTCCGCCCGAAGCTCGTCCAGATCGCGATCGACGAGCACGTCGTCGCCGGCGACATGGATGGGCTCCAGCGGATGATTTTTATCCTCATGGCCGTACTCCTGGGCGAGAGCGTGTTGTCGTTCGTGAACAGCTACCTCACCCAGTGGATCGGGCAGCAGGCCATCTACGACGTCCGCACCCGCGTCTACCGGCACATCCAGCGGCAATCCCTCCGGTTCTTCGACCGCACCCCCATCGGCCGGCTCATCACCCGCACGACGAGCGACGTCGAGTCGCTGAGCGACGTACTCTCGGCCGGCATCGTCACCATCCTGGGCGATCTGTTCCACATCATTTTTATCGCCGCGTTCATGTTCTCGCTGAACTGGGTGCTGGCGCTCGTGACCCTCGCCGTCCTGCCGCTGATGCTCTGGGTGATGTCGTGGTTTCGAGAGAAGGTGCGGGATCAGTACCGCGAAACGCGGAAGCAGGTGTCACGGCTGTACTCATTCCTCCAGGAGCACATCACCGGTATGAGCATCGTGCAGCTCTTCAACCGGGAGAAGGAAGAGATGCGGCGGTTCGAGGTGATCAACGACGAGCACCGGACGGCGCAGATCAAAACGATCTTCTACTTCGCGCTCTTCTGGCCGGCGGTGGACATCCTCGCCTCGGTCGCCCTCGGCCTCATCATCTGGTTCGGGGGGATGCGGGCGATGGGCGACGTGCTGACGCTGGGCGTGCTGATCGCCTTCATCCAGTACGCCCGGCAGTTCTTCGAGCCGATCCGGAATTTGTCCGACCAGTACAATACGCTCCAGAGCGCGATGGCCGGCGCGGAACGGATCTTCGGAGTGCTGGACGAGGACGACTCCATCCGCGAGGTCGCCGAGCCGGTGGCGATGAGCCGGTTCAAGGGCCGCATCGAGTTCCGAAACGTCTGGTTCACGTACGACAGGGAGATCGAGGACGGAAAGGAGCCGAACTGGATCTTGAAGGATGTCTCGTTCACCGTCGAGCCCGGTCAGACGGTGGCGATCGTCGGGGCGACAGGCGCCGGCAAGACGACCATCATCAACCTGCTGCTCCGGTTCTACGACATCCAGAGAGGCCAGATTCTGGTGGATGGGGTGGATATCGCGACGATGCGGCTGGCGGAGCTACGCCGGCACATCGGCCTTGTGTTGCAGGATGTCTTCTTGTTCTCGGGCTCGATCGAGCGCAACATAACCCTCGAAAACCCCGACATCCCCCTCGAAGTCGTCCAGGCCGCCGCCCGGTCGATCGGCGCCGACACCTTCATCGAGCGGCTGGCAGACGGGTACCAGCACGACGTCCGCGAGCGCGGCGCCTCGCTCAGCCACGGCCAGCGGCAGCTGTTGAGTTTTGTGCGCGCCCTCGTCTACGACCCGGCGATCCTCGTGCTCGATGAAGCGACATCGAGCATCGATACGGAGTCCGAACACCTCATCCAGTCCGCCCTCGAAACGCTCCTCCAGGGCCGCTCCTCCCTCGTCATCGCCCACCGGCTCTCCACGATCCAGGATGCCGATTGTATCCTCGTGATGCACCATGGACAGCTCCGCGAAAGCGGAAGCCACCAGGAATTGCTGGCGCTCAACGGGTTGTACCGGAAGTTGTACGAATTGCAGTACAAAGAGCAGGAACGCGCCGCCGCGTAGGCCGGGTTAGGTCCCGCCAGGGACCGTAACCCGGCGTATCCCGGCGTATCCCCCGTATCCCGGCGTATCTCCCGTATCCCGGCGTATCCCCCGTATCCCGTCACCCCCATGTTTATAGTTTCGGGCACCTCCCCCCACATCGACCGTCCCAGGCCAGTTTTCCCCTACCATTCCCTGGCCAACCATGTACATCCGACGCCTCCTCGTCCCTGGCGGGACCTACTTCTTCACCGTCGTCACCGAACGCCGCCGCCCCATTCTGATCGATGAAAACGTCTCGCTGCTGATGCAGGCGTTTAAAGCCGTTAAATCAAACTACCCCTTCCGGCAGGAGGCCATCGTCGTGCTGCCGAACCATCTCCACTGCCTGTGGACCCTCCCTCGCCACGACGACGACTTCTCAAACCGATGGCGCCTCATCAAAACCTGGTTTTCGAAGCGAGCGAACATCGAGGACCGCTGCCTGATGACCCGGCGCCGGCGATCGAAGAAGATGCGGGCTATCTGGCAGCACCGGTATTGGGACCATGTGATCCGCGACGAGCGGGACTACGAAAATCACCTCGACTACATCCACATAAACCCGGTCAAACATGGGTATGTGGATCGGGCGATCGATTGGCCGCACTCGAGCTTCCGGGCGTATGTGCGGCTGGGGTATTACGCGGAGGATTGGGGGTCGAGACGCCGGCATGTGACGCCGGCATGTGACGCCGGCATGTGACGCCGGCATGTGACGCCGGCATGTGACGCCGGCATGTGACGCCGGCATGTGACGCCGG
>JAWXAX010000230.1 GCA_034439735.1 Rhodothermales bacterium
CACCATGTCCGAGTCCACAAAGAGGGACCGCTCGAACGGCATGAACAGGTGCAGCTGGTGCTTGAATCCGATGATCGAGCGGTTCCCCTCCGGCAGCTCGCCAATGTGGTCGAACAGCGTATCCAGCCCGTAGTGTTGAAGGACCTCGACATGATCCGGCGGGCAATACAGCGCAACCGGCCGACTCGTGTCGTGTCGTCGCAGGGTCAATACGGAGGCGACCGCATCGCGAACGTATCGGTCCGGTCCATACGTGTGGTAAACGTATCCTTCTTCGAACGTGGACATCTGAATCTTCAACTAGGGCAGCTGACTAGAAGGAAACCACACGTACGCACCGCCCCTGCCGAGGTTCTCCCCCGGCTCGGGACTAGATCGTGGTCTCTCAGCCTGTAGCACTCATTTTATCCAGCTTCTTCTGCAAGCTAGCCAACAAGGCGTCGAACCCGCGTTTACGCACATACGTCTGGAACGAGCGGGCATATCCTTCCGTCGTGCTCACACCGTCCAGGATGATGTCGTCGACACGCCATTCGTCGTTGCGGAAGCCCAACGCGTACGCCACCTGCATGGGCTTTTCTTTATAGAGGGTCGAGGTTTCAACGTGGGCGCTGTCGCTGTCGATCGATATCTTCCCGACGGTCATTTTTAATCGGTAAATCGAGAGATCGGCGAGCGATTGGCCTTTGACAATTTCGCTAAAAACATTGACAAATTCCGTGCGCTGCTCGGGCGTCAGCGGGTCCCACTGAGGACCAAGCGCTGTCCGTGCCATACGCTCGAAGTCGATCTGGCCGTTGATGAGCTGCTTGAGATCGTCGCTCTCGGCCTCCGTCAATTCGGCTTTGTCGCCAAGCATGGCTTTGATCTCGCGATCCCGATCGAGGAGCAATTTACGGACGACATCTTCCTGCGCGAACGCCCTCAGCGGCGAGGCGATGAGCAGAAAAAAAGCAAGGGCAGTGTATAGGATGGTAGACATTGTATTGAGCGATAGGGCTGGTGAGGGTTTCTGATGCGGGGAAACGGGCGATTCTCGTCGATTTCCCGCTGGATACCCTCATTTAGTCAACGAGTGTGCCACCATCCGCCTGCGTGAGGAGCATGCCGGCCGCGTGGAGCAGGCGGAGCACCGCGACATTGTATCGCTGCACGGTCTCGTAATACTGAGCCTCGATCTGTAATTCGGCTTGAACGGCCTTGACGAGGTTTTCCGTGTCGCCAAGGTCGAGGTCGAAGCTCACCAACTCCGCCTGCAGCCAGTTTTTGGCGATGCTCAGACTTTGCGTCTGCGCATCGAGCGCGGCGCGGGCGATCACTAGATTGCGGTAGGCTTCTTCTACCTGGAACAACACGAGTTGCTCCAACCCTTCCTGCTGGTAACGAACCTGATTCCGTTCGGCCTCGGCCTGTTCGACGCGCGCGTGAGTCTGGAAAACGTTTAGATTCTGGCGCAGCCCCAGGCCGGCCCGCACGGATCGCCCCCGGAAGGGGTCGCCCACATACGGCGTCGGCTGGCGGAAACGGCCCTCTGCGCCCGAGAGGTTGGTCGATAGGCCGGCGAAGAGCTTGGGATAATAGTGCGACCTCGCCACGCCCACCAGCGCCTCGCGGGCCGCCAGCCCGGCGCGGGCCTTCGCCATTTCGGGTCGGTGCGCAAACGCCTGATCGAAGTACACCGCCAGTTCTTCCGGTGCGTAATCGATGGGATCGAGCACGGTGGTGTCGGGCAGGACGACGGTGCCATCGGGGAGGAATAGCTGCCGTTTAAGCGCCGTGCGGGCGGTCTCCCGTCGCTGAGTGACTTCCACCACTCGCCGCATGAACTCCTGCTCGGTGAGCTCTACCTGGAAGAGATCCGCGTCATCAACATCCTCGGCCCCTTCGTCCAGCAGCCGGCGGATCTCGCGCTTCGCCTGTTCGACGATAGCACCGGCGCGATCCGTGAGTCGGTATAATTCATCCGTCAGCAGCAGACTGTAATAGAGCTCGCCCGTCCGCAATGCCACCTCCGAGCGGCGGATGTCCACCGATGCCTCTTCGACGGCGATACCGTGACGCGCCGCGTTGATGTTGCCGCTCAACTCGCCCCAGGTGTACAGGGGCTGGAGGACTTCGGCTTGGATCTGGTAGTAGGGGCTCAGATTGCTCCAGTCGTTCCGAACATCCGGGTTGAGGTATAACGCGTCGGTAGGGGTGTCGCCGATGCCTTTGAGGCCGGGCGCGAGAGAATGGCCGGTCGTCAGGCGGAAGTCGGTCAGGAATCGACTGGCCCGCGCCAGATCGTAGCGGGCTTCGGCAAAATCGCGCTGGGAAGCCACGTCTCCAATCTCCGGGCTGGCTGCCAGGGCGCGAAGGATAGCTTCGGTGACTGATACGCTGAGCGTGTCTCCGGCCGGCTGCCGCGCCCCAGCGCCGGCGGGCGTCATCGCCAGGAAGACGGCGACGGCCAGCGAGCAAATCAGGGGGCGAAGAACACGATTCAGCATAACAGGGAGCAAAAAGATGAACGGTGGCCGTAGCTGTAACCTGAGCCATGGACCGGGGCCTGCCCGTCACAAACGATACGCCCGACCTCTACACTACACGGCCACAGGGTCGATTATGGCACGGCGGCTCAGGATCGGAGCCGCCTCCGATGGGTTCAAGGTAACGCGCGGGTAAACAAAAAGACCATCTGGCCCATCGCTATGTCATCCAGTCATCGTCCACAACGACTCGGGGAAGTGCTCGGCGCTTTGATCGAAAGGCTCGGGATCGAGCATAAGCTGGACGATGCGCGCATTGTCGATGCCTGGCGCGAAATCGCCGGCGCGCCCATAGATGCCGTAACAGGCCGGGTCTGGGTAAATAAAGGGATTCTGTACGTCACCGTCACATCCGCCCCGTGGCGGCAAGAGCTCTTTCTGCATCGAAATGCATGGCGGCGGCGGCTTAACGACCGGCTCGGCACCGCACTCGTCCAAGAGATCGTCTTCCGATAACGTTAACCGTTGAATCAGGCCTCGGCGTATTTCTTGAAGACAACCGACGTATTGTGCCCTCCAAAGCCGAAGGCATTGCTGACGGCGTACTGAACGGTGCGGCGGTGCGGCGTATTAAACGTGTAGTTGAGCCGGCAGGACTCGTCCTTCTCCTTGAAGTTGATGGTGGGGGGAATGATATCGTATTTCGTGGCCAGGATGGAGGCGATGGCCTCGACGGCGCCGGCGGCGCCGAGGAGGTGCCCCGTCATGCTCTTTGTGGAGGAGACGTTCAGGCGGTAGGCATGTTCTCCGAAGACCTGTTCGATGGCTTTCGACTCGGCGACGTCGCCCAACGGGGTGGAGGTGCCATGCATGTTGATATAATCAACGTCCGTCGGCTTGATGCCGGCGTCGCGGAGGGCCATGAGCATCGCGAGCCGCGCGCCGTTGCCCTCGGGGTCCGGCGCCGTCAGATGGTACGCATCGCCCGAAAGCCCGATGCCGACGATCTCGGCATAGATACGCGCGCCGCGTTGGAGAGCGAAGTCCAGTTCCTCGAGGTACAGGGCGCCAGCGCCCTCGCCGAGCACGAACCCGTCGCGCGTGGCGTCGAACGGGCGGCTGGCGGTTTCCGGCGTGTCGTTGCGGGTCGAGAGCGCCTTCAGGGCGCAGAAGCCCCCGATGCCCAGCGGATTCACGGCGGCCTCGCTGCCGCCGCACACGGCGGCGTGGATCAGGCCTCGCTGAATCATCACGAAGGCGTCGCCGATGTTGTTGTTGCCGGTGGCGCAGGCGGAGACGATGGCGTAGTTCGGGCCCCGGAAACCGTGCTTCATCGAGATATGCCCCGCCGCGATATCCGGGATAAGCATCGGGATGAAGAACGGGGAGATCCGGTTGGGCCCTTGTGTCAGGTAGATTTCCGTCTGCTCCTGGAACGTCTGCAGGCCGCCGATGCCGCTGCCGAAGATGACGGCCGTGCCGTCGCGATCATCGGTAGATAACGCCGCCGAGTCGATGCCGGCGTCCTTGATGGCCTGGTCGGCCGCGACGATCGCCAACTGGGTGAACCGGTCGGCCCGGCGCGTTGCTTTTTTGTCCATGAACGCCAGGACGTCGAAGCCCTTGAGTTCACAGGCAAAACGGGTAGGATAGTCGGAAGCGTCAAACGCGGTGATCGGGCCGGCGCCGCTCTTCCCCTCCATCATGCCCTGCCAGAATGTCTCGACATCGAGACCGATCGGCGTGAGGGCGCCCATGCCAGTGATGACGACCCTGCGCATTTCGTTTATCATAACACACCCGTCGGGTTCTGGTCCATGCCGACAAAAATGCCCGGCGCGCTGCTCTTCGGGTGGGAGCGGCGCGCCGGGCCAGGATACCAATTCAGCTCGTTTTTTCTTTCAGATAGGCAACGGCATGGCCCACCGTGGAGATCTTCTCGGCGTCTTCGTCGGGAATTGTCACGTCAAACTCCTTCTCGAACTCCATGATGAGCTCAACGGTGTCGAGTGAGTCGGCGCCCAGGTCGTTGATGAAGTTGGACTCGATGGTGATGTTGTCTTCCTCGACGCCAAGTTTGTCGGCAACGATGGCGAAGACTTTAGATTGGATCTCGGACATAACAGGCGTTCTTGCTGATGGTATGGTGGGTGTGTGCCGGGTCGCATTCGCGAGCGCGCCAAATTAAACCAGGGCGCCGGTAGAAGCAATGCTGGGGCAAACAGCCGTGCAAACAGGCGGCTTTAATCACCTGCGACGAACGTTTGTTTCGCCCCGGGCCAGGGCCCCTCACGCGCACATATTCATCATAGCCATCCGTCGGAGATGCTGGAGCGCCGAACGGAGGTAGGTGGTTGTCTGGTAGACGCGGCTCAGTCGGAAGGCCCCTTCCAACGTACAAACGATGTGCGAGGCAAACGCAGGAGGCTCGATCGTGCGCACGAAGTCGCCCAGCAACTGGCCGCGGCGGAGGACGTGTTCGATGGCGAGCTGAACACCCATCAGCTCCCGACGCGCCTGGGCTTTGATGTCCGGATCGATGCCCTCTTCGCTGAGAGCGTTAAACAATGCGCACCCGCCTTTAAACGGGGGATGGGAAAAAAGATACTCGAAGCCGTCAAAGATGGCCGCAAGTTGGTCGGGCGCGCTGGCGTGCGCCGCGATCACCCGGTGGAGATGGGCGACGGACTGGCCGGCGGCGTACGCAAAGGCGGCCTTCGCAAACTGCTGGGGATTTTCAAACGCCCAGCTCCGCTCGGTCTCGGTGTCCACACACGCACGCCACACATCAGTAAAATACCGATCGCTGTAGCCAATGTGGTTAAATAGCTGTGCCGCCTCCTGAAGTACCGGCTTTTTGATGACGCCTTCTGTACGCATACGATATAATTCTACTCAGCCTATACCCCTCAGGGAAAAGCCGAAACCGTTCGCAATGTTCTGTGTCCCAGTAGCCCTCAACACGAATCCTCGACACGGAAAGCACCAAAGAAAAGCGCTTCCATGGCGATTGTCAACTGCCTGTGGGCCGGCGAGGCGTAATTCATAGTTCGCCGTTGATCACCGTCTTCTAGCCATATGTATGCCGTTTTGGTTCCACGCCGGCACGCGCTTTTTCCAGCACGTGTGCCTCTCTCGCCCGTACTGCTTTGGGTGGCTTATGCGGCGTCGAATTCGTATTCCCGATCGAATCATTGTTCCCGCTGTGTCGTGCAATGTCGCCATCGCCTGGTTGCCGCCGAGCGCAACGATCGAGCCTCGCTCTTTTTTTACCTTCACGATTTTTAACTCCCCCTCTTTAACTCCAAGTTTCAGTTAAGCATGGCTTATCTCTTTACATCCGAATCCGTATCCGAAGGGCATCCGGATAAAGTTGCCGATCAGATCTCCGACGCCATTCTTGATGCGTTGCTCGAGCAAGATTCCCGCAGCCGCGTCGCCGTGGAAACCCTGGTCACGACCGGGCTCGTCATGTTATCCGGAGAAGTGACCACCAGCGCGTATATCGATGTGCAGCAGATTGCGCGGGACGTGATTCGGGAAATCGGGTATGTCGACCCCCGGCTTCGCTTCGACGCGGAATCCTGCGCGGTGCTGAGCAGTATCCACGAGCAGAGCCCGGACATCAGCCAGGGGGTCACCGAAGGCGCCGGCCTGTATGCCGAGCAGGGCGCGGGCGACCAGGGCATGATGTTTGGTTACGCCTCTTGTGAGACGGAGGAACTGATGCCGATGACGCTCGTCTTCTCCCACGGCCTGGTCCGCGAACTGGCGAACATTCGTAAGCACACGAACCTGATGCCGTACCTTCGCCCGGATGCCAAGAGCCAGGTCACGATCGAGTACGAGGATGACCGCCGCACCCCGCGCCGAGTCCATACCGTGGTGGTCTCAACACAGCACGATGAGGAGGTTTCACAGAAGCGGATCTACGAAGATGTGCGCGAAATCCTGCTACCTCGTGTTATCTCGGCGGATTTGATCGATAAAGATCTCATCCTGCACGTCAACCCGACGGGGCGCTTCGTCATCGGCGGCCCCCACGGTGACACGGGGCTTACGGGCCGCAAGATCATCGTCGATACCTATGGCGGTCGTGGCGCCCATGGTGGTGGTGCGTTTAGCGGCAAAGACCCTTCGAAGGTCGACCGCTCGGCCGCTTATGCGGCGCGGCACGTGGCCAAAAACCTGGTCGCCGCCGGCCTGGCCGAGGAAGTCCTCGTCCAGATCGCCTACGCCATCGGCGTGGCCTCTCCCGTGTCGATCGACGTCAGCACCTATGGCACGGGAGTTGTTGACGACAAGCAGCTGGTGCAACTCGTCCGCGAGACGTTCGATCTGCGCCCGACCTCCATCATTCGTCAGCTAGACCTGCTTAGGCCGAAATATCGTCAGACGGCGGCGTACGGTCACTTCGGTCGCTCAGAATTCTCATGGGAAGCGTTGGATCGCGTCGATACCCTGAAGCGCGGAGCCGCGCAGTTGGCTTGAGTCTGTTCGGGCGCCAAAACCGCTTGCGACGGGGTGGGCCCGGGAAGCTGGCCGCGCTGGTGCTGCTCGTGGCGCTCGCGACGGCGCCCGGTGCGCATGCCCAGGTCCGCCCGGGCCGTGCCCGGATGGCGGAAAGGCTATCCACGCCGGCCGCCGAACGCTTCGCACTCGCCGACACGCTCACACGGTTTCGCACACGAACCGTCCCGGGCGGGCGCCTTGACCTCGACTCCGGTGTGCTGCGCGCCGCCTACCGGATCCCGGCGGACGGGTCGCTCCTGGACGGTACCGCGGAAGCATCCGCCCGTCGCTACCTGGCCAGGGAAGCGGGGGCTTTTGGACTCGATCCGTCGTTGCAGGACCTGGTGGTGATCGGTCGGGTGGTAGGCGAACGGAGCAGTCATCTCACCTTTCAGCAGGTGTATCGCGGCATCCCGGTCTACAATCGCACGGTGCGCGTCAATCTCGATGCGCGTGGCGCACCCACCCAGGTGCTCAGCGGCTATGCGCCGGCGCTCGCGCCGCCGTCGGGCATCGCCCCCGCGCCGATCCTCTCGCCCGAGGATGTCGTCGCGCTGGCCCGAGGGTTCTTGCGCGGCGACATGGCCCGCCATACGCCGCCCGGCCCGGTCATCCTCCCGGATCCCTTCCGGCTCGCGTGGCGGCTCGTGGCCTGGGGCGCCGTCAGTCATGCGGAATGGGAGATTCTGGTGGACGACGCCACCGGCGAGCCCATCCAGATCCGTGACCTCAGCACCCACGCTCATGCCTATCCCGCCGGCGATTCGCCATCGTTCCTATCAAGGCGGGCGCCCTCGAACCCTCTTCCCTCGATTGCCCGTGTGCCCGGCCAGGGATATGTGTTCGACCCGGATCCCCTCACGACCTCCGGCGCCGCGTATGCCCTGCCGTTCGTCGATGCAGATGATGAGGACGTACCCGAGATCAACAACCAGCGCGTACTGGTCGACCTACCCGACATCAGTCTGGGCGGCGATGGGCTCTACCGGCTGGATGGACCGCACGTCCGTATCGTCGGCGAAAGCCCCGCCGGCAACCTCGTCTACGATCCTCCCGCCGAAGCTCAACCGGATGGCTTCCGATACGGGCGCGCCGATGACGCCTTCGAGGCGGTGAACGTCTACTACCATGTCGATAAAAGCCAGCGCCACGTCAAGTCGCTCGACATTGGCCGCTCGATCCAGGATCGCGCGATATCGATCAACCCCCACGGCCTGGGCAATGAGGACAACTCACGCTTCTATCCTACCCTGAATTACATCGCGTTTGGGGCCGGCGGCGTCGACGATGCGGAGGATGCGTTTGTCATCTGGCATGAATACGGACATGCGCTTCTCCAGGAAAGCGCTCCCGGGCTGTTGGACGGTACCGAGGGGCGCGCCTTACATGAGGGCTGGGCGGATTATTGGGCCGCGTCGTACGCCCGCTCGTTGGCCGAACAAGGGATTGCCCCGCGAAACGACTGGCAGCGGTTCTTCAAGTGGGACAGCGGAGACGGCGCGATCTGGGCCGGCAGGCAACTTGCCTTCCAGGGCGTGTACCCGACCGCCACGGACTGTGACGACCGCCCGTTTGCCTGCGACATCTACTCGGACGGCATGTTGTGGGCCGTTGCGCAGATGTCGGTATACGACGTCCTTGGGCGTACGATTACCGATCGACTGAACCTGGCCTCCCACGCCTATCTGATGCACCCGGTCACCTTTCGCGATGCGGACGAGGCGATCGTCCAGGCGGATATCGATCTGTACGGCGGCGAACATGTCAACCTGTTGTTCGAACTGTTCGATCAACGCGGGCTCATCGAACACCAGAACTTCAGTCCGCTGGTGATCCATACGCCCATCACCTGGGTTGAGCAACTGGGTGGAACCGTCATCTTCGAAGTCTCTGCCGTGGGGATATCCGCTGAGATCGACCAGGTGACGATCCAATATGGATTCGGCAGCACGCTTACCGAGCAACTCACCCTCGCTCCGGTGGGCGACGATCGCTACGTCGGCGCGGTCGACATGCCGGCCGAGTCCGGGACGGTCATTTACGCCGTGGAGGTGCGCGACAAAACGGGCCTCATGAGCCGGCTGCCGTCAATCGCGGAGGAAACGCGGTACGCCTTTACCCTCGGACCGGACACCGAGCCGCCCACGATCGCTCACGAGCCGATCGGTCTCGTCGCGCTGGCCGACTGGCCGCCGGCGGTTTCTGCGCAGTCGACCGATAATCTGGGGGTCGATTCGCTTACGGTCGAGTTTCAGATCGTCGATCCCCTGGGCCGGGTGATAGCCGACTCTTCGTTTGGCCTGGTCGCCGGCGAGGATGACTATTCGGCAGCGTTTCCGGTATCCGTCGCCTCGATGTCGCCGGCCAGCGTGGTCACTTACCGGCTCCTTGCCCACGATCAGGCGCTGGTCCCCAACACGAGCACGCTACCGGCCGATGGCCTCTTCTCCTTCTCGATAGTCTCTGAAGGCGGGGTGTTACGGTATTACGACTTTGAGGCGGCGGTGGAGGGGGTCGAAGCGGATGGATCCTGGCAGATGGATACACCTACGTACGGGACACATTTTGCGCATTCAGGCGACCAGCTCTGGGGCACCAACCCGCGGGGCCCTTATGGGGAAGCGGCCGGCCGGTCGTCCCTCCAACTGCCGTCCCTGAGGGTCAGTACGGCGGGCGATACCTATCTGGTGTTCTGGCATTATGTCGATACGGAACACGACGGCACCGCCGGCCCCGGGCGGGCTACGCTGGCCACCCTCTGGGATGGCGGTAACGTCAAGGCATCGACGGATAACGGCGTATCGTGGGTCATACTCCAGCCCGTGGGCGGCTATGACGGCACGATTGCCACGGGTCGAAATAATCCAATGGGGGGAGAGCCCGGATTTGGCGGGTTCAGTTATGGCTGGCAGCGCGCGTTATTCGCCCTCCCTATCGCGGAAGAGGTGTCGATCCGGTTCGACTTCGGCGTCGATGATGGTAATGAGCAGCAGGCTCGTGCATTCGCCGGCTGGTATATCGACGACATCACGGTTCTCGGGGAGCCTCCTACGGATACCGCCCCGCCACAGGCCGGCGTCCTGCCGGCGGCCGTCCAGTCGCCAGGCCCGGGTCAGCCCTTGCCCGATCTATACGTGGAGGCCACGGACGACGTGGGCGTTCGGTCGGTTGAGGTCCTTTACACGGCCTACACTGCGGCCGGAGCCAGTGAAGGAAGTGTGCGGCTGGTGATGAGCGAGCAGAACCCGCTGGTGTTTCAGGCACCCTTTGTAGTTGCCGAGGCCGCTTCGATGGTGGTGGGCGACAGCCTCGTGTATCGAGTGCGCGTGACGGATTTCGACGGAAAAACGGCACTCTATCCGGCGCTGGGTCAACGGGCGTTCAGGGTCGAATACCGCCTGCAGGAGGCCATTGACCTGGCCGTGGATGCGGTGGCCACCGGGGTATGGCGCCGAGAGGGGACGGACTGGGTGGTGGAGAGCAACGATGCGGCGCCAGTGCTCTCCAGCCTTGTGTTCGCCAGGCAAGACCTGCCGTCGAATGTCGATCAACTATCGCTGCTCTTCCTGTACCGCGTATCCTTTTTGATGGACGAGAGCCGGGGGATGAACGTGAAGGTTTCGGAGGATGGGGGCGCCACGTGGGACCTGCTCGAACCGGTGGGCGGGTATGGTGAGTCGTTAACCGAAGGGCCCCTCGCCGGCGAGCCAGTGTTTCGGGGTGGGGCGGAAGGTCTGCAGCAAGCGACATTCGATTTGATGGATCGTCGTGGCCGGCAACTGATCGTGCGGCTTGATGCCGCCGCGGGGGTGTTCGACGAGACGGAAGTCTGGCAGCTGAGCGCGGCTACCCTGCGTTATGCTACGCTGGATCCTGTTAATGGGGGATTTGAGATTCCACGCGAACTGGCATTACACGCCAACTACCCGGATCCATTTGCCGCCTCGACCACGATCGGCTATACGATCCCCGACGACGTCCGTGTTGGGCTTGCCGTGTATGACATGCTCGGGCGCCTGCGCGCACGCCTGGTCGACGCCAACCAGTCCGCGGGTACCTATACACATTTGTTTGATGCTGGCGAACTCGCCAGCGGCGTGTATCTTCTCCGCCTCGATACGCCGATGGGTAGCCGGGTGGAGCGGATGGTCGTGGCCCGGTGAGGATGGGTCTGCGATCGGAGGCGCTTTAATTTATTTTTCGAGGCCGCGCAACCTCACTTGCACGGCTACTGTTTACACCGCGATTTAGGAGCGTCCTCGTGGCAATTACGCGGCCGGCCGCTCATTGGCATAAAAACTACCCTCGAAAGGAAGATCATGGACTACAAACAAGGAGCCTATAAAGTACGCGACCTGAGCCTCGCCGATGCCGGCCGCATGCGCATCGAGTGGGCCGAGAGCCGCATGCCCGTGCTGATGCGGCTGCGTGATAAGTATGCCGCCGCCAAGCCCTTCAAAGGATACAAGATCACGGGCTGCCTGCACGTGACGAAGGAAACGGCGGTGCTGATCGAAACGCTCGCCGCCTGTGGCGCGGAAGTGGCGTGGAGCGGCTGCAATCCACTCAGTACCAACGACGAAGTTGCGGCGGCCCTCGCGAAATCCGGCATTGAGATTTATGCCTGGCATGGCATGAACACGGAAGAATTCTACTGGTGCATCGATCGGACGATCGACAAAACCCCGCACCTCACGCTGGACGACGGCGCCGACCTTATCTTCACCGTCCACAACCGGTTCCCGGAGAAAGCCGACACCATCATCGGCGGCAGTGAGGAGACCACGACCGGCGTCCACCGCCTCCGTGCGATGGCGGCTGACGGCAAGATGTTGTATCCCGTGTATGCCGTGAACGACGCCGAGACGAAGTGGGACTTTGACAACGTCTACGGGACGGGTCAGAGCACCCTCGACGGGGTGTTGCGGGCAACGAGTGTGTTGATCGCCGGCAAGAATGTCGTCGTCGCCGGCTACGGCCACTGCGGCCGCGGCGTGGCGATGCGCGCGAAAGGCCTGGGCGCCAACGTGATTGTCACCGAGGTGAAGCCCACGGCGGCGCTGAAGGCGATCCTGGAGGGCAACAGTGTGATGACGATGGAGGACGCGGCGAAGGTAGGGGACATCTTCATCACGGCGACGGGCATGAGCGACGTGGTGCGAGGTCGGCATTTCGCGAAGATGAAAGACGGCGCCATCGTGTGTAACACGGGGCATTACGATTTCGAACTCAATCTGAAGGAGCTGGCCGAGTTGTCGAAAGATACCCGCGTCATTCGCGCCAACAACCGGGAGTACACGCTGGAAAATGGCCGGCGCGTCTACGTGCTCGCCGACGGCCGTCTGGTGAACCTCGCGGCGGCGGAAGGGCATCCGTCGGAGGTGATGGACATGAGCTTCGCCAATCAGTTCATGGCGCACCTGACGCTCGTTCAGGCCCATGAGCGGGGCGATGCGTTGCAGCCGATCGTGTACGACCTGCCGCAGGAATTGGACCAGGAGATCGCCAGCGTCAAGCTGGAGACGATGGGTCTTTCGATCGATTCACTGACCGAGGAGCAGGTAGCCTACGCGACAGACTACGCCGCCGGCACCTGATCGATCTTTGGGATCAAGCTCGATAAAAAAGCCGCGGCGGGCAATCCGTCGCGGCTTTTGTGTAGCTGGTGGTTGCGTTAATCTGGCTGTTCCCCGGATTCCCAGGTCAGGATATCCTGCTCTGATTTCTCTTTTGTTGCCCACGTGCTGGCATCGGGCATGGGGTCGCTCTTGGAGGTGACATTGTGGCCCTGGCTCTGCCACTGGTTGGCCAGATAGCTATTCCATTCGGAGTAGTGCTTGAGGTGCTCCGGTAGCTCGTCATCGGCATAGATGGCCTCGACCGGGCAGACCGGGACGCAGGCATTGCAGTCGATGCATTCGTCGGGGTGGATCACCAGGAAATTGGGCCCTTCATAAAAACAATCGACCGGGCAGACCTCGACGCAGTCGGTGTGTTTGCAGTTGATACAGGCCTCGGTTACAACGTAAGGCATAAGAGCATCCTCCCTGGTAGGACGGTTTGGGTAAGTGCGGAACGATTAACAGGTGCCTTCAACGGGCGGTCGGAAAATACATCCGGCACGGAGGGAAACCAAGTCGAGCCCCGGTTTTGTCATCCGGTGGAGGCGTCACTCGAACAGTTCGCCTGTGCGGAGCGGTGGAATGCGGTTGAAGTGGGCGTAGGCACGAGGCGTGGCGACACGTCCGCGGGGGGTGCGTTCGATAAAGCCTTCCAGAATCAGATAGGGTTCGTACACCTCCTCGATGGTGCCCGGCTCTTCGCCGGCGGAAACGGCGAGGTTGGAAAGACCGGTCGGCCCGCCGGAAAATTTTTCTATCAGGGTGAGCAAAATGCGCTTATCCATTTCGTCCAACCCCTCGGTGTCGACGTCCAGAGCGTTCAACGCGTGGTCTGCCAGGGCGCGCGTGATGCGGCCGTCTCCCTGGACCTGCGCGAAGTCCCGCGTGCGTCGGAGGAGACGGTTGGCGATGCGCGGGGTGCCGCGACTGCGGCGCGCGATCTCGTAGGCGCCGGACGCATCGATCTCAAGATTCAGGATCTGGGCGGAGCGGACGACAATCCGCTGGAGCAGTTCGGCGTCGTAGTAGTCGTAGCGGAAGTCGATGCCGAATCGCGCGCGGAGGGGCGCCGTCAGCAGGCCTTTTCGGGTAGTGGCGCCGACGAGTGTAAAGGAGGGCAGGGCGATCTGGACGCTCCGCGCGTTGGGGCCGGCGTCGATCACGATGTCGATCTTGTAGTCTTCCATCGCCGAATACAGGTACTCCTCGACGATCGGGCTGAGGCGGTGGATCTCGTCGATGAAGAGGACGTCGCCCTCTTCCAGGTTGGTGAGGATGCCGGCGATGCTAGCTGGCTTGTCGAGTACGGGGCCGCTGGTCGACTTGAGGCCGGCGCCCATTTCGGAGGCGATGATATGAGCGAGTGTCGTTTTTCCAAGTCCGGGCGGGCCCGAGAGTAGAACGTGGTCAAGCGTTTCGCTGCGTTGCAGGGCCGCCGTCATGAAGATCTGCAGGTTGTCCTTGATCTTCTGCTGCCCGATGAAGTCGCCCAACCGATTGGGCCGGAGCGCGCGCTCGAAATCCTCTTCGCGAGGGTCGGTGGCGGTACGGTGGGAGATCATACGTGTTGTCTAAAAGAGCGCCGTTTAGGAAGGCCAGAGCGCGACCACTAACGCCCGCGTTTGTCCCAAGATAGGGATTTCCTTTTATTGATTCCGGTGACTGCGACCCGCTGTCCGATGACGCCCTGAAAAGATATTTTCATGAAACCGTGTCGGCCATTGACAAGCGATCCTTATAACCTTATCTTTTGGCATTATGTTTGCTGTAGGTAGCGTATTAGTGTCGGACAACGTGCTCGATGCCCCGTTCACCTGCAACCTCGGAGCGTGCCTGGGCGGGTGCTGTGTTGTCGGAACATCCGGCGCCCCACTAGAGCCGGACGAGCGAGCGGAGTTGGAGCGGGCACTGCCCCGGGTTCGCAAGTATTTGCGGCCCGAAGCCCTCGAGATCATCGACGAGCATGGCCCCTGGGAAGAGCTAGAAGCAGGTCGGTACGCCACACAGTGTGTGGATAGTGCCGAGTGTGTATTCGTCATCTTCGAGGGCCCGATCGCGAAGTGCAGCCTTCAAAAGGCGTACCATGCCGGCCGCATCGACTTCGAAAAGCCCGTGTCGTGCCACCTCTACCCGATCCGCATTCAGCGGTATGGCGACTACGAGGCCCTGAATTACGAGCAAATCAGCCTTTGCACCCCGGCTGTCCATCATGGGCAGCGGCTTGGCATGCAGCTAATAGACTTCCTACGCGAACCGCTTGTGCGCAAGTATGGCGAAGAATGGTATAAGCAGTTCCGTGAGGCATGCATCGAGCGTCGAAAGACGCTGGGCTTGCATCGGGACTCGAACAGTTGACCTTGGGAGACCACGATGCTAAACCTTCATCAAAGACAATCGCTTCAGCAGAAGCTTTCGCCGCAGCAGATTCAGTACATCAAGTTGCTGCAACTGCCGACGCTGGCGCTTGAACAGCGGATCAAGGCCGAACTCGAGTCCAATCCGTTGCTTGAGGAAGGCGACGACGAAGAAATCAAGGAAGAAACGGAGCCGCAGCAGGAAGGCGCCGACGATTCCATCGAGCAGATCGAACTCCAGAAAGAAGATCAGATCAACAAGGAGGACGACTACGACTGGGACGAATTCCTGAACAGTGCGGAGGATCTCTATGGCTACAAGGCGCAGGTCGATCACAGCGAAGAGGAAGACGATCGCGAATTCCCGCTGCCGGCGCGGGTTTCCATGGCCGAACACCTTCTTGATCAGTTGCCCTTCCTGAATCTTAATGAAACCGAGTTGCTCATCGCGGAACAGATCATCGGTTCGATCGATGAGGACGGCTACTTGAGACGGCCGCTGGAATCGATCATCGACGACATCATGTTCAACCAGGGCCTCATGCTTTCGGATGAGGATGTCGAACAGGTGCTCCAGCGCGTCCAGCGGCTTGACCCCGTCGGCATCGCCGCCCGCGACCTGCGCGAGTGCCTCCTCGTTCAGCTCGACAACCTTCCCGATGACCTTCGCGGCCGCGAAGTGGCCGTCGCGATGCTCGAAAAAGCGTATAAGGCGTTCACCATGAAGCATTTCGATGCGATCATGAAACGCCTTGACGCCTCGTCGGAAGAACTGAAAGAGGCGTTCGATCTCATCCAGCGCCTCAACCCCAAGCCCGGAGAAGGGGAGTTCACGGCGGCGCAGAACTACATCACGCCGGATTTCTCCGTCGTGTTCGTCGAGGGCGAATTTTACATCAATCTGAACGGCGGCAATACGCCGGAATTACGCATCTCTCGCCAGTATCGGCAGATGCTCCATCAGATCTCCGCCGAGAAAAAGAACCCCGAACGCAAAAACGGGAGTTCGTTCGACTCGGAAACCAAGCAGTTCCTGCGCGGCAAACTCGAGTCCGCCCGCTGGTTCATCAACTCGATCAACCAGCGCCGGCAGACAATGATGAAGGTCATGCGCGCCATCGTCGAAATCCAGGAGGACTTCTTCAAGTTCGGCGAGGGCTTCCTGCGGCCGATGATCCTCAAAGACGTTGCCGAACGCATCAGCATGGACATCTCCACAGTCAGCCGCGTCGTCAACGGGAAATATGTCCAGACCGAATTCGGCGTCTACGAACTGAAATATTTCTTCTCCGAAGGCCTCTCCACCGACAGTGGCGAGGAGATCTCCAACAAGGAAGTAAAAGCGATTATCGAAACGATCATCGGCGGCGAAGAAAAGCGAAAGCCGCTGTCGGACCAGAAGATCGCCCAGATGCTGGAAGATAAAGGCTTTCAGATTGCCCGACGCACCGTCACCAAATACCGCGAGCAGCTCGGCATTCCCGTGGCGCGTCTCCGGAAGGAAATTGTACTCTCCTGAATACACGGCTGGCAACTTCTGTTCACTACCCTCGTGCTCCCGTCTTTCCGCGGCCGGCTTGCTTCCGCCCTGGCTCATCTCGCTCCCGACCGATTGGGTCTTTTTTTCGATCCAGGTGCGATAGTATCGACCTGGCCCGTTCTTTGCTTAAGTATTGTGTAATTATTCGACCGACAGTCCCCCGAAGACCTAGTGAGGCTCACGTATGACCACGCATCCGCGGCAACACGCCGCTCCTCAGCACACTCTCCGCCAACACTCCGCGCTGCCCCGGCTCTTTGCGTTATATGTTACTGGTAAAATCGCCGAGACGTCCTGGACCGACATGATGAACGCGATCGACGAAGGCGTTGAGACGCCCGAAGAACGCGAAGGACTCGCCAAGTATTTCGCGGACGCCTGTGCTGAAACTGGCGCCGAGGCGATGAAAGTGCCGGCCCTACATGAAATTCAGGCGCTCCTTGGCGCCATGCGCGCTAACTGAACCACCCCATTTTTCCCAGGAAACGGAATCTGGCGGTATTCGTGGCTGGTGCCGCCGGGTTTTCCTGATAAAACGACTGCTCCCCGTAAGGCGCAGTCTTTTTTATGGCGTTTGGCCAGGGTTCAGCCCGGCCGTTTAGCGTAGGGTCGCCAGATAACTGACGACATCGCGCAGTTCGCGCCGGCTCATCATGAGACCCATCGCAGGCATGGCGGACGCGCCGGTTTCGCGCGTCTGAATACGGGCCGTGGGAACTTCATGCACCGTACCGTCGGCGTCGATAAGCCGAACCGTAGCCTCGTCTTC
Source organism: Rhodothermales bacterium (assembly GCA_034439735.1). Lineage (NCBI taxonomy): Bacteria > Pseudomonadati > Rhodothermota > Rhodothermia > Rhodothermales > Rhodothermales bacterium. Next base: position 17,265 of record JAWXAX010000230.1, read on the forward strand.
TTCCCGTACCGTCCCGCGCACCACGCGGCCGTCATCCAGCGTCAATGCGACCAACCCGTAGCCGGGAGCGATCCGGTTGCCTGGAGCGACCAGCGCTTCGAGTATCTGTTCGCGTTGGAGGGTCGACGCGATCCGGGACAGGTCCGGCCCGATGTCGCCACCCTGCCCCTCAATCGCGTGGCATCGCATGCACTGTGCGGCTTCGTGGCGCTGCACGACCCGCTGGCCTTGTGTGGCGTCGCCGCCCAGGAGGGCGTCCTCAAAAGCGATCCGCGGCTCAGCCGAAGCGCGGCTTGCGTAGTATCCGGCTACAAGAGCACCGAGGGTGTCCGCGCCGTGTGATTCGGCCGCCTCAAGGAGATCGAGTTTGAGTTCCGGCCGCCAATCACCGCTTTTGAGCCGGGCGAAGAGTCTCAGCAGCACATCGCGCGCATGGTCGGATGGAACGAGTCCGAGCGCACGTAGGGCGGCCTGTTGTTCGGGGATCGGAGCCCTGTCCAGCACGGCGTATAACATTTCCGCCACACTGGCGCCGGGGAGCGATGCGCCCGGTATGAGGCCGAGCGCGGTCATGCGAACGGTCTCGGCTCGGTCGGAGAGGGCGCGTTGGATGGCGTTCGCGAGGCCGTCATCGCCGAGCGCGTTGAGGGCCTGGAGGGCGGCGATTCGGAGTTCCGGTGCGGGTGCACCGCGCAGCCGTTCATGGAGCGCCGGCAAGGCGGATTCGTCTTGAAGCCGGCTCACGGCCTCGGCGGTAGCGATCGCCACGGCAACAGGGCCCTGTTGTAGCAACGGGGACGAAATCGACGCCAGCGCCTCGCGAGCCGGCGCCGCATCCCGTGGCGCCGGACCGTGATAGAGGCCATCGACACGATCCACGACCGAGGGTGTTGCCCAAACACCGAGTGCGGCGAGTGCCTCAACGCGAAGCGCCTCGGGGGCGTCCGGGCGGTTGGCAAAGGCCGCGAGACGGGCGGTGGCCTCGGGTCCGCCTACGCGACTGTTGGCGTTGATGATGCGCCGGAGCAGCGGTTCTTCGGTGAATCGCGATTCGTCGAGCAGGGCGGCGAGTGCCGGCAGCGCGGCCTCGATACCGCCGTCGTCGTTGATGGCGCGCGCGGCCTCGGTGACGATGTATAAATCGGCGTCGTCCAGGAAGGTCGCCACGCCATCGTGGCGCAGTCGGCGCAGGGCGACAACGGCGGCGATGCGAAGCGCGCGGGACGGGTGATCACGCAGCGCCACCAGCGGTGCAGCTTCGCCGATGCGGGCCAGGGCGATCACGCCGGCGTGCCGGAGGTGGGCATCTACGTCGTTATTGGCTTCGAGCATCGCCAGCAGGCCTGGAACGGCGGCCGTATCGGCCAGCCGGCCGAGCGCCTCCGCCGCATACAGCTGAACGCGGGGTGAGGCGTCCGCGAGCAGCGGGCGAAGCGCTTCGGCGGCGGCGGCGTGGCGGACATCTCCGAGCGTTTTCGCGGCCTGGGCGCGGATCTCGGCCTCGTCATCCCCAAGCAACGAAACGAGCGCATCGGCATACGCGGCGTTCGCGCGCGCCATCTGCCCGATCCCCCAGATGCCGTGGACGCGGCTCTGGAGCGCGTCGGCGTCGTTTGCGGCGATGCGTAGCGTCTCAAAGCCGGCGTTGCCAGCGGCGGCGAGAGCGAACTGCGCTTCGAGGCGGACACGCATGTCCGCGTGCCCGAGGAGGCCGGCGAGGCGCTCCTCGTCCATTTCCTCGAAATCCTCCAGGAGCAACTGCCGGGTTTCGTCGCGGAGCGGATGCGGGGAGTTGGTATCGATCTTCCAGATCCGGCCGGCGTCTTTGGGGCCCCATCCGTCGATCCAGTCGGCGGCATACAGGGCGCCGTCCGGGCCGAAGTCGAGCCCCGACGTGAGGATGCCTCGCGAGACCTCCGTGTCCTGGTCGAGTTCGAACGACGCGCCACGCGGGTTGAGGGAAAAGGCAAAGATGCGGGAACGCGCCGGCGAACCGGTGAACTCGGCCACGAAGAACCGGTCCTTCCAGGCCTCGCCGAGGCCCGTACCCGGGTTGTAGACCATGCCGGCCGGCCCACTGTGGTAGGCCGCGAGCGGCGGGAGGATGTAGGCCGCCTGGCCCTCGAAGCGGGGCTTGTAGAGCGACTCATCCATCCAGACCTTGTAAGCGTTGTTGTCCGGGTCGATGTATTTGCCGAACTGCCAGTTAGTGCGCCATCCGCTATCCGACCCCTCGATGAGGTGGACGAGCCGCTCGTGCTCGCCGGGGTGGTCGCCGTCGTTGTCGACCGTGATGAGGTTGCCGAAGGCGTCGAAGACAAACTCGTGGGTATTACGGAGGCCGGCGGCGAAGACCTCGAAGCCGCTGCCGTCGGGCTCCGAGCGGAGGATGGCGCCCTGGTTGGGATAGGCCCAGGCCTTTCCATCGGGCCCGGTCACATTCAGGCCGATGTCGCCGATGGACCAGTAGATGCGGCCGTCGGGGCCGACGGTCAGTCCGGACATGCCGTGAGCGCCGAAGCCGATGTGGACGGCGTAGCCGTGGCTGATGGAGGTCATCTCATCGGCCTGGCCATCGCCGGAGGTGTCTGTCAATCGCCACAGATCCGGCGCGACACCCAGGTAGACATCGTCGCGGAAGGGCATGACGGCGCCAGCGAGGTCGGAGATTTCGGTGTTGAAGCCGGCCACGTACCGCTGGGACCGGTCCGCCACGCCATCACCGGAGGTATCTTCGATCCGGTAGATTTCCTCCTGCTCGACGGTGAGGTCGCGCCAGTCGTGGGAGCCATCGCCATTCAGGTCGGGGAACCAGCTGTTCTCGGCGCTCCGTTCGGGTGCGAGCTCACGATGCAGGAAGGTGCGCCGGTCTTCCGGGGATTGCCAGCTGATTGACTCGATCATCCATTCGCGATAGCCACGGATGTCGAATTCAGAGTGTTCTATCCGGTGGGTACGGGTGATGTAGGCGCCACCGCGGTTGTCGAAGGCGAGCGCGATCGGGTCCGCCATGAGCCGTTCGGAAGCCCAGAGGGAGAGGGAGAGCCCGTCGGCGAGCTGGACGCTGGCGGTGGCGAGGATGGAGTCCGCCTCGAGTTTCGCCGCGTCGGGGTCGAGGGTTGTTATCTGGAGGGGGACGGCCGGCTCGGACGAACAGGCAGCGAGTAGGAGCGACGCCAGCAGGGCGCCCGGCAGGAAGTGACGCATCGGAGCGAGGGAGGTTGGGGGATAAAAAAATCAGGCGATGGCCGGCCCCGCTTCGGGGGCGCCGGCGACGACAGCAGATGGCGCGGCCATCCAGACACGCTCGAAGAGCGCTACTTCGCTACCGGCCCACGCCACCGTAACGGCCGCTCGTACGAGGAGGAGCCCTTGCTGGAGCAAAAAGGCGACCCACACGCCGGCGGCGGAGGATGCGCCCTGGGCGCCGATAAGCGTCGGGACGGCGAGGATGGCGAGGGCAACAAAAAACCAGAACAGGTACAGCACGCTGGCGCTGCCGTGTCGGAAGGGCCACACAGCCCCGGTTGCAAACGCCGACAGGGTGCGCTCATGGCGGACGACCAGGGCCAGCCGCCCGTAACGTTCGAACAGATCGACCATCGCCATACCGGTGATCAGCAGGGTGGGGCGGATCACGAAAAACGTCCAGAATGTACCGACCTCGCCGCTCCAGGCGGCCGCTAGTGCGCTCGAAGCTACGACGACGACGCTGCCGATCAGGATGCGAATCAGCAGCCAGATGAGCGCTAGCAGGATCCCACGCGGCGCATACCGGCCGACGCCGCGCCAGAAAGGCCACGTGCCGCCCTGTTGCAGGGCGTAGACGAGCCCGACGCCGGCGACGACGCGCCACGCCATATAAAGCGGGATGAGCCAGAGCAACTGGAGCGCTACGGCGTCCAGGCTGGGACCGATCTGAACGAGTGCCTCTTGCCAGAGCAGGATGTCGAAATCGAGGAGCTTCTGGTCCCCGAATCCGCTCTGACCGATGCTGTCGACCAGCAGTTGGTAAAGGGGGAACGAGAGGAGGAGCGCGCTGACGAGGTTGACGGCATAGACGAGCAGTACCAGCGTCGGACGCCGGCGGGCATCGTCCAGTCCGGCTCGGATGCTGGTCGATACAGGATTCGACATAGGGATGAAACGAGCTTGAGGAGTCGATCGGGGGGGGTGTTAGAACAGGCCGCCGAACAGATAAAACAGTTGTTGGAGCCAGACGGTCGCGTTGAACTGCTGCCGGCGGGCGTAGGTGGTTTCGGGTTCAACGAGCCGGCGGTTGTTCAGGCGATCGACATCGAGCCATACGATGTGGTCGGGGTCGATAAATACTTCCGCGATGGGCGTGTCTCGGTTGAACGACAGCTCGTGTTTCGCTCCCTGTCCGTCCCAGGCCACGTCCTCGACGGAGCCGTCGGCGAAGCGCACGCGGACGACTTGAGGGAATACGCCGTTGTCCTTTCGGAGGAGCGTCGCCACGCTCTGGTAGCGCCCGCCGTCTTCCGTCGGCGGGGTGTTGACGATCGCGTCGACCGCGTAGTCGACCACGGCGGTGCCGTACACGTAGGGATCGAAAAACCAGGTCATGGGCTGGCCGGCGACCTCCTCGACGATCGCGATGAAGTCGCGCGTCGTGGGATGCTTGAACCGCCAGCGTTCGTAGTAGGTATGCAGGATGCGCTGCATGGCGTCCCAGCCGAGGTAGCGTTCGAGCGTGGCGAGCACGACAGCCGGCTTGGCGTAGGAGGCTTTTCCGTAGTCGGATGATGACATCTCCCAGGTTTTTGCGAACATGGGGCCGCTGGAAGGATTGTTTTTGAGGTAGCTCATGCGCTGCACCTCGCCGTCGCTCAGTTCAATGCCAGGGATGTCCATCACCGAGCCGCGCCCGTAGTGCGTATCCATGATGCGCATTTCGATGTAGGAGTTCATCCCTTCGTCCATCCACGATTCCTCGAACTCGTTGCTGGCGAGGAGGCCATAGAAGTACTGGTGTCCAAATTCGTGAATCGTCACCAGTTCGAGTGGGCGCGCCCATTCGGGCAGCATATAGAACGTGCCGCAGGTGATGAGGGTGGGGTACTCCATGCCGTTGCTGCCGCCGATGCCGTCGACCAGCGTAAGGGTGTCATAGGGGTATTCGCCGAGCCACTGGTCGTAGTAGTCGAGCGCGACTTTCGCGGCGTCGAAGTGGCGCTGGACCTGGGCGCGGTGTTCGGGTTGGATGAGGAGTTTGATGGCGACGTGGCGCCACTGGTCGGTGAATTCGAGCAGGTCGCCGCTGGCCGTCCAGGCGAAATCGTGCACATCGTCGGCGCGGTAGGTGACCTGTTTCTGGCCGTTCAGGATGACCTCGCCCACCTGTTTACCCGTGGCGCCGATGCGGTAATGTTCGGGCGCCGTGAGGGAGACTTCGTAGGTGCCGAAGTCCGCGTAGAACTCGCTATTGGCGTGGAACTGGTGGGTATTCCACTGGCCGGCGGGGGCGTCGGCCGGCACATAGCGCTGGCCTGGGACTTCGTAGACGCCGAGTTTGGGAAACCACTGGGCGACCATGAAGAACAGGCTGTCGTTGTCCTTGCGTTCCCAGCCGGTGCGCGCGAAGATCTGCGGCATGCGGGAGGTGAAGTCGATATCCAGCGTGATCTCGGCGCCAGGGGCGACGGGTTCGGGGAGTTGGACGGAAACGACCGTGCGATCCTGCGTGTTGTCGTCGTCCGGATGGATGAACGTGATGGCGTCGGTGAGGTCGATCGATTCCGGAGCGGCGCCGAGTGGGCCGGCGTCGCCGGGGGTGTTGCGGACGATCTGCATCCGGTTGATGTCGATCCCTCCCCAGCGTTCCTCGCCGTCGGCGGAGAAGCCGCGGTGCCGGCCGCCGCTTTCCTTCATGAACGTACTGGTGGAGTCTCGGAAGGCGTTCAGGTAGAGGTGGAACTGGAGTTCGCCGACCGGGACGGAATCCGGGTTGCGCCAGGTGACCCGTTGCCGGCCCTCGATCGACCGGGTGGAGGGATCGAGGGTGACTTCCATCTCATAGGCGACGCGTCGTTCGCTGAGGGGGCTATCGTGGATCGTCTGCGCCGCGGCCGGGATGCTGACGAAGCACACGAGTCCGAGTCCAAAGGCGATTTTGAAGGCGCGCACGCCGGCGCCATGAACCTTATGCATACAACTTGCGTTGGGTGAAAAGCCGACGGAAACAGCCGGCAGCGCCACATGAAACGGCGCGTGACAACGAAGAATCCGGTCTTTATGGTACGCCGCGGGCTACCGAGTTGCAACGTAAACCAGCGCTTCCCGCATGATGTCCCTACCCGCCCGCGTGACCATCGCCGAGGTCGGCATGCGCGATGGCTTCCAGTTCGAGGCGAAGCCGATTCCCACCGACCTGAAGCGCGAGGTGCTGCAGGGCCTGGTGGCGGCCGGCGTGCCGCGGATCCAGGTCACGTCGTTCGTCCACCCGACGCGGGTACCGCAGATGGCGGATGCCGAAGAGTTATGCGCCCGGCTGCCCGAGGGTGACACCGTGTACACGGGTCTGGCGCTGAACGCGCGGGGCGTGGAGCGGGCGGCGGCAGCCGGCCTGGGGTTCGTCGATCTGTCGATCTCGACCAATGATCGACATAGCCGCGACAATGCGGGTATGTCGCTCGTTGAGGCTATCGAGGAGGCTGAAGTGATGATCGGCCTTGCCCGCCGGCTGGGGATTCAGGCGCAGATGGGCCTCCAGTGTGTGTTTGGCTACGCCGCGCCGGGCGACACGCCGTTGGATCGGGTGGTAGATTTGGCGCGCCGGTATGCCCTTCTCGGGCTCGAGTCGCTCTCCCTGGCCGATACCACCGGGATGGCCCATCCTGTATCGATCCAGCGAGTGGTAGAAGAGGTCCAGTCCGTCGTTGGGGATGTGCCCATCGTGCTGCATCTTCACGACACGCGCGGCCTGGGCATGGCCAACGTGCTCGCCGCGCTTCAGGCCGGCGTGACCCGGTTCGACGCCTCGATGGGCGGCCTCGGCGGATGTCCGTTTATCCCGGGCGCGACAGGCAATATCGCGACGGAGGATACGATCTATCTACTCGAAGCCATGGGGATCGAGACGGGGATTGACCGCCGTCGGGTGGGGGCGATCACGCGCGGGTTAGAGGCGTTTTTAGGCCGTGAGTTGCCGGGTAAGATGCATCGGCTGGACGTGAAAAGTCACGCCTCCTGATAGCTCTCGATCGGTGGGCAGGCGCAGACCAGGTTGCGGTCGCCATAGGCGTCATCGAGCCGGCGGACACTGGGCCAGAACTTGGATGCACGGAGCCAGGATGCCGGGAAGGCGGCTTTTTCGCGCCCGTACGGCATCGTCCACGCGTCGGCCGTGACCATGGCGGCGGTGTGCGGGGCCTGCTTGAGGACGTTGAGCGTCTGGTCCGCGATGCCGAGTTCGATCTCCTGGATCTCGGCGCGGATAGAGATCATCGCCTGGACGAAGCGGTCCAGCTCCGCCTTCGACTCGCTCTCTGTCGGCTCGATCATCATGGTGCCGACGACAGGCCACGAGACGGTCGGGGCGTGGTAGCTGTAGTCCATCAGGCGTTTGGCCACATCCTGTTCAAGTACGCCGGCTTTCTGGCGGAATGGACGGAGGTCCATGATGAACTCGTGCGCGACGAAGCCTTGCCGTCCCTTGTAGAGGATGGCGTAGTGGCTTTCGAGGCGCTTTGCGAGGTAGTTGGCGTTCAGAATAGCCAGCTGGGTCGCGCGTTTGAGGCCGTCCGGCCCCATCATGGCGATGTAGGCCCACGAGATGAGGAGGATGCTCGCGCTGCCGAACGGTGCCGCCGAGACCGGCCCGGTGGCCTGTTCGCCTCCGGTGGCCACCACCGGATGGCCGGGGAGGAAAGGCGCCAGGTGGCTCCCTACGCAAATCGGCCCCATGCCGGGTCCGCCGCCGCCGTGCGGGATGCTGAACGTCTTGTGGAGATTGAGGTGGCAGACGTCGGCGCCGAAGTCGCCCGGCCGGCACAGGCCCACCTGGGCGTTCATGTTGGCGCCATCCAGATACACCTGGCCCCCGAAGCTGTGGACCACCTCGCAGATTTCGCGGATCGACTCGTCGAATACGCCGTGGGTGGAGGGGTAGGTGACCATGATGGCCGCGAGCTTATCCGCGTTCGCGGCCGCTTTCTCGCGCAGGTCGGTCATGTTGATGTCGCCGCTCTCCGTGCTCTTCACGATGACAACCTGCATGCCGGCCATTACCGCGCTGGCCGGGTTCGTGCCGTGGGCCGACTCGGGCACGATACACACGGTACGGTGCGTGTCGCCGCGGCTGAGATGGTAGGCGCGGATCACGAGGAGCCCGGTGTACTCGCCGGCGGCGCCGGAGTTGGGCTGGAGCGACACCGCGTCGAAGCCCGTGATCTCCGCGAGCCAGTCCGCCAGTTCATCGATGACGACCCGGTAGCCGGCGGCCTGCTCGGCGGGCGCAAACGGGTGCATCTTGCTGAAAGCCGGAAACGAGACCGGCATCAACTCGGCGGCGGCGTTCAGCTTCATCGTACACGAGCCCAGCGGGATCATGCTCGTAGTGAGCGACAGGTCCCGCGAGGACAGGCGATGGATGTACCGCATCAGCTCCGTTTCCGAGTGGTACTGGTGGAATACGGGGTGTGTGAGGTAGGGGCTGGTGCGGGCGAACGCGCCGAAGTCGGCCGGCGCGGCCTCCTCGGCCAGTTCCTCCGCGAAGAGCTCGCCGGATGCTTCGCGGTCGAACAGCGCGAGGAGCGTGTCCAGGTCGTCGATGGTGACGGTTTCATCGAGGGCGATGCCGATGTTGCCGCCGGCATAGGCCCGCAGGTTGATGCAGTTGGCGTCCGCCGCGCCGAGGATCGATTCTTGTTCGTCGGGCGTGAGTTCAACGCAAAGGGTGTCGAAATACAGATCGTGCTTGAGGGTATAGCCGAGTTGTTCGAGCCCATGGGCCAGGACACGTGTGGCGCCGTGTACGCGTTCGGCGATGGCCCGGAGGCCGCGCGGCCCGTGGTAGACGGCGTACATGCCGGCCATGACGGCCAGGAGCACCTGGGCCGTGCAGATGTTGGAGGTCGCCTTATCCCGTCGAATGTGCTGTTCGCGGGTCTGGAGCGCCATGCGCAGCGCCGGCTGGCCGGCGGCGTCGATCGACAGGCCGATGATCCGGCCGGGCACCTGCCGTTTGAATTCGTCGCGGGTGGCGAAGAAGGCCGCGTGGGGGCCGCCGTAACCCAGGGGCACGCCGAAGCGCTGGCTGTTGCCCACCGCGGCGTCCGCGCCGACCTCGCCGGGGGGGATGAGGAGCGTGAGGCTGAGCAGATCTGCCGCGACGACGACCAGGGCGCCGGCGGCGTGCGCGGCCGCGCAGGTGTCTGTGTAATCGTAGACCGCGCCGTCGGTCGCCGGATATTGCACGAGCGCGCCGAAGACCGACTCATCAAAAGTAAAGGCGCGGTGATCTCCGACCACGACCTCGATCCCCAGCGGTTCAGCGCGCATCTGAACAACGGCTATGGTCTGCGGGTGGCACGTGTTGGAGACGAGGAACCGATGTCGGTCCTGTCCCTTGACCAGGCGCTGGAACATCATCATGGCCTCGGCGGCGGCGGTGCCTTCGTCGAGCAGAGAGGCGTTGGCGATTTCGAGGCCCGTGAGATCGAGCACCATCGTCTGGTAGTTCAGCAGCGCTTCCAGCCGGCCCTGTGCGATTTCGGCCTGGTAAGGGGTGTACTGGGCGTACCAGGAAGGATTTTCGAAGATGTTGCGCTGGATGGCCGGCGGGGTTACCGTGTCGTAATAGCCAAGGCCGATAAACGAGCGGTAGACCTGGTTCCGGGCCGCGAGTTCGCGGGCGCGGGCAAGCAGGCCATATTCCGTAAGAGCCGGCGGCAGGGCGAGGGGTTCGGTGCGTCGGATCGAGGCCGGCACCGTGCGTTCGCTGAGCACGTCGAGCGAGGGCACGCCAACGACCCGGAGCATGTCCTGGATATCGGCGTCGGAGGAGCCGTTGTGGCGGCGGTCGAAGGAGTCGGTGAACTGGAGGTCGATGGGCATACGGGCGCAGGCATTCAGCAACGGGACGATACCTCCGCGGCGGGTAAAGTAAGCCTTCAGAGCGGCAGGCTGGCCATCCGGGGCGCGGTATCTGGATGGGGCTGGAAAGGCGCGACGAACCGGGAAGTTTCTCGTCCCTCGAACCCGCCGCGCATATTCATAAAATAACCCTTATCCGCCTTTTTCGCGGAGGCGTTTCAGCGCTTCGCGCGCGGCGCGCTGCTCGGCGAGTTTTTTGCTGCCAGCCTGGCCGCGGCCACTCGGGTTGCCCTGCAGGATGGCCTCGACGGTGAAGGTGCGCGCGTGGCTCGGGCCGTCCTCGGAGACGACGCAATAGGTGGGTTGGGACCATCCCCGGGCCTGGGCAAATTCCAGGAGGAGGCTTTTGTAATTGTCGTGGTGCTGGGACAATTCGGCGAGGTCCACGTCGGCGAACATCGTGCGATGAATAAACGTCCGTGCGGCCGTCAGCCCCAGATCCAGGTAGATCGCCCCGATGAGCGCTTCAAATGCATCGGCCAGGATAGTGCGGTTCTCCCGGCCCTGCTCCTGGATCATGTTTTTGCTCATCAGGATGAATCGGCCGAGGTCGATCTGCTCGGCGCACTCGGCCAGGGCTTTGCCGTTGACCAGCTTGGCGCGCAAACGCGTCAGAAAGCCTTCATCCTTCGTCGGGAAAATCTGATAGAGATGTTCGGCGGTGATAAAACCCAGGACCGCATCTCCCAGGAATTCGAGCCGTTCATTCGACCGCAACGCTGTATTCGTCTCGCCCCGAAGCAGCGAGCGGTGACGCATGGCGCGCTCGTACAGGCTCATGTCGCGGACGCGGAAACCGACTAACTGTTCAATCTCCGGGCGGGCGAGGGGGGAAGGGGGGTGTTCTCGCCGGAAGTAGCCCCCGAAGAGTCCTCGAATAAGCCTTTGAAGAAAGGAAGTCGATGTGTTCGACGCGGCAGACTGCAAGATCGCGCACCATTGGTCATTACTTCGGCACAAAGATAAGCGAAAACATAAAAAAAGAAGTCACCCCTCGGAAGTGCTCATGATTTAGGGGAGAGTCCTTCGTATTTTCACACCTTACTTTCGCTTTCGATTTTGTGTAGCATCACATGTCATACACGTCGCTCAATCCGGCCACCGGCCACGTGATCGCTACCATGTCCTGCCAGGGACCCGATGCCGTGGAAGACGCGCTCGTTCGCGCGACCGCTACGTATGCGATTCACCAGTACGATTCCTTTGCGACACGCGGGGCGTTATTTGAGGAGCTCGCGGAACTGCTCGAACGCCGGCTCGAGGCGCTTGCCGCACTGATCGTTTCGGAGGTAGGCAAGCCGATCCGGCAGGCGCGTGGGGAAGTGCGGAAGTGCGCGTCCGCATGCCGGTATTATGCCGCGCACGCCGAAGCTTTTCTGGCGAATGAGACGGTGGCCACCGAGGCGCGCACCTCGTATGTCGCGTTCGATCCGCTGGGAACGATCCTGGCGATCATGCCCTGGAATTTTCCGTTCTGGCAGCTATTTCGGTTTGCCGCGCCGGCGTTGATGGCCGGCAATGTCGCCATCCTCAAACACGCCACCAATGTGCCGCGCTGCGCCGATGCCATCGCCGGCCTGTTCCGCGATGCAGGCTTTCCGGCCGGTTTCATGCAGAACCTGTATGTGGAGCACGAGGCCGTTGAAGCGTTGATTGCCGACCCCCGGATCCAGGCGGTGACGCTTACGGGCAGCAGCCGCGCCGGCCGCTCCGTGGCCGCGCTGGCGGGACAGGCGCTGAAAAAAGTGGTCCTGGAGCTCGGCGGCTCGGATGCATTTATCGTCCTGGCTGATGCCGACCTCGAGGCGGCCGTCGAGGCGGCGGTTGCAAGCCGCATGCAGAACAACGGGCAGAGCTGTATCGCCGCGAAGCGGTTCATTCTGGATAGATCGATTGCCGACGCCTTCCTGGAGGCTTTCGTCGCGCGCGTCGAGGCGTTACAGGTGGGGGACCCGATGGCGGAAACGACGGACATCGGCCCGATGGCGCGGGCTGATCTGCGGGACACGCTCCACGAGCAGGTGCTTCGTACCGTTCAGGAGGGTGGCCGCCTGATTACCGGCGGCAAGGCGCTCGCCGGACCGGGCTTTTATTACGCGCCGACGGTGATCGGGGACGTAGAGCCAGAGATGACGGCCTTTCAAGAAGAGCTCTTCGGACCCGTTGCGGCGGTGAGTGTGGTGCAGGACGTGGACGAGGCGATCTACTTCGCCAACCGGTCCCGCTTCGGGTTGGGCGGGACGCTATTTACCCGCGACCGCGCGCGGGGGGAGATGCTCGCACGCCAGCTTCAGGCCGGCTGTACATTTGTCAATGCGATGGTACGAAGCGATCCGCGGCTGCCGTTCGGGGGAGTCAAGGAAAGCGGCATCGGGCGTGAACTCTCGCATTTCGGGATGCGGGAGTTCGTGAACATCAAGTCGGTGTGGGTGGAGTGAGCATCCGAACTCCGTTCGGCTGTGGTTCAAGGGGGATCAGGTTTAAGGTTTAAGGAATGGAGATCAGATCAATACCCTCCCTCAAGCCTTTAACCGTGAACTTCAAACCCTAATACGCTGGACAGTTTTGTAACGGGAACGTGCCTGACTACCAGGAATGACCGGGATGTGCGATAACTGTCCACAGTTTTTCACTTTTCACTTCCCACTTTTCACTTTTCACTTTTCACTTTTACCTTCCCCCATGCCCCTACCGTCTCCTCCGATCCCTCGTATCGTCATCGTCGGCGCCGGCTTTGGCGGGATCACACTGGCTCGGGCGCTACGCAAGGCGCCCGTCGACGTGCTCCTCATCGATAAGCAAAATTTCCACACGTTCCAGCCGCTCCTCTACCAGGTCGCCACGGCGGGGCTTGAGGCCGAGGAGATTGCCCATGCCGTTCGCGGGATGTTCCACGGGCAGCGCAACTTCGCCTTCCGGATGGATACCGTGGCTGGCATCGATATGCTGCGGAAACGGGTTTTGTTCGAGGATGAGGCCGAGATTTCCTACGACTTTCTGGTGCTGGCGGCCGGTGCGGTAACCAACTACTTTGGAGTCGAGGGGGCGGAATCAAACGGTTTTTCGCTGAAGAGCCTGCCCGAAGCCATCCGCCTGCGGTCCCACATCATCGGGATGTTTGAACGCGCGAGTGAGCATCCCGAGTTGATCGACGATGGGGCGCTGTCGCTTGTCGTGGTGGGTGGCGGCCCTACGGGCGTGGAGATGGCCGGCGCGTTATACGAGCTGGCCTGCAAGGTGCTCGCGCGCGATTTCCCCGCCCTGGCGATGCAACGGGTGTCGATTCGATTGATCGAGGCGCTGGATCGTCTCCTTACCCCGTTCCATCCCGATTCACAGGCGCATGCGCTCAAAGCGCTGCGGAAGCGCGGGGTGGACGTGATGCTGGATCGGCAAGTGGTCCGCGTCACAAAGACCCGCGTTTATCTGAGCGATGGCGCGGAGCTGCAGGCCCACACGCTGATCTGGGCCGCAGGCGTCCAGGCCAATCCGCTCGCCGGCGCCCTTGGACTGGAGCGCGTGCGTGGTGGCCGGCTCGCGGTCGCGCCCGATCTCAGCCTGCCCGGGTACCCCGAGGTATTCGCCATAGGAGACGTGGCCGGTAGTAAAGATGAAACGGGAACGCTGCACCCCCAGCTGGCGCCCGTTGCCATGCAGGGCGCGCATCACGTGGCGCGTACCATCCGGGCGCGGCTAGAGGGTAAAGCCTCCTCACCGTTTGTGTATACCGACCGGGGTATCATGGCGACAATCGGGCGGAATACGGCCGTGGCAGAGTTGTGGGGAGGGATCCGAACCCGTGGATTTGTGGCGTGGGTGATGTGGCTCGTGCTCCACCTGATGCAACTGGTCGGGTTCCGCAACAAGCTCCAGGTGCTCATCAACTGGGCCTGGAACTACGCCACATACGACCGGAGTGCGCGGCTGATTCTGCCCATCGGCGAGAAGCGGGAGTAGGGAGTATGGGAGTGTGTTGGATTGTAGCCTATTAGCCACCCCCCCACTCCCACACTCCCATCCCGACTTACTTCATCAGCAGCATCTGCCGGATCTGGCTGAAGGAGCCGGCTTCGATCTTGTAGAAGTAGGCGCCGCTGGGCAGGTTGTGTGCCTGGAACTGGACCTCGTGCGTGCCGGCGGCGAGGGCGCCGTCGACGAGCACGGCCACTTCACGTCCGAGGAGGTCGTACACCGCGAGGCGGGTATTGGCCTGCTCGGGGAGCCCGAAGACGATGGCGGTCGTCGGGTTGAAGGGGTTCGGGTAGTTCTGGGTGAGAGAGAACTCGGTGGGCAGGTCGGCCGCGAGGCGTTCCATGGCCGGCGTGTCGAGGGTCAGCTCGCCGGCGGAGCCGGTGATGCCCTGGATGGCGTCAACGCGTCCCCAGCCGAAATAGGTGTCGTTACCCGGGTTGTCGCCCAGCTTATCCGACCAGTTTTTCATGATATCCCGGACGCGGTAGATGTCCGCATTCGGGTATTTCCCGCGGATGATCGCGGCGACGCCGGCGGCATGTGGGGCGGCCATGCTCGTTCCACCCGCCCATCCCCAGCCATCGGCGATGGTGCTGAAGACGAGGTCGAACACCCAGCAGGGGCGGACGAGGCCGCCGACGAGGCAGTTCTCGTTCCCCGGGTAGAGGGCATCGCCGCCGGGGCCGGCGAAGTCGATACTATTCTTGCCATAGTTCGTGTAGCTCGTCGGGATGTCCAGGTTGGTCGACGGGTCGAGCGCCCACCCGATGGGGGTGGTCGCGGAGATGGAGAGAACGTCATCCGCGTCGGACGGCAGGTGGATGTAGCCGGCATCCAGGTTGGTGGCCGAATTGCCCGCCGAGGCGATCACGAGCACGTCGTGGGCGCGGGCGTAGGCGGTAGCCACTTCCAGCGCGGCGCGGACTTCTTTCTGCGCGCCGTCGAACTGGCCGGCTTTCGGAAAGAGCGCGCCGAGGCTCATGTTGATGACGTCCGCGCCCTGGTCGACGGCGTGGACGATACCGGCGATGACGCCGTCAAACGAGCCGCTGCCGGTGAACTCGGACAGCACCTTCACCGCGATCAGCTTGGCCTCGGGGGCGACACCGATCGTGCCGATGCCGTTGTCGGCCGCGAGCACGGTGCCGGCGACGTGCGTGCCGTGGTTGAAGAAGAATCCGGGCTGAACGCAGACCGCCTCGCCGGCGACGAACGAGGCGCTTTTGGCGAGCATCAGGTTGGGCGCGATGTCCGGATGGTCGCAGTCCACACCGCTATCGAGCACGGCAACCGTGACGCCCTTGCCGCGGGCGCCCTGATTCCAGGCCTCGACGGCGTCGACGGCGTCATGGCCCCACTGTAGATCGAAGAAGAAGTCGTCGTCGCCGCTGGCCGGCGGGTTGCTGAAATCCTGGGTTAGTACGGCCTCGCGCTTGATCGGGTTGACCCAACGGACAGTCGGGTTGGATGTCAGGAATTCGATGGAGGCATCTCCCGAAAGGTCTGCGACAAATCGCGGATTGGAGGTCGCTACGGCTACCATCTGGATACTGGACAGATCCCGGGTGACGGTTCCGCCGGCGGCGGTGATCCGGGAGACGGCGGCTTCCATCTGGCCGTCTCGGGCGCGCACCAGGTAACTGTCCTGAGCGCTAGCTTCCATGCCGGCGGCGCCCCACGCCAGGGTAGCGGCCAGTAATGTCTGCTTGAGTAATGAGTTCGCTTTCATGTGGAGTTGTGGATTGGTAACGATGAAACATCACAAACGGGAGGCGAAAGACGAGGGGCCAGAGACCTATCAGAGCGTAACCGGGGAATGTATGGCTCCGGGAAATGACTGTGGATCAACATAACTCGAAACTGCAGTACTGAGCATACTCGTTCTGGCCAAATTGTCGTGCCGATGATGCGCCAATGGCCTATGTCTGCATGTACTTTCGTACTGCGCCAGCTGCCAGATGCAAGACAAAAAATGCCCGGCAGATTGAGTCTGCCGGGCATTTCGCATGAGCCGGGGGGAGGACGCCTCGACTACATGTTGGCGTAGACGGGTTGTTCTTCGCGGATCGTTTCGGCGGCCGTGGTAGCGGGGCGCGTCTCCTCGACACGCACCAGCACGGGGCGGTAGCTCGGCACGGCCGGTTCGAGCGTCGCCGGGGCTTCCTGAGCCTGCTCGGCGTTGGCGCTGCGGCTGAGCATGATCCATCCGGCGATGCCGGCGATGGTTGATGCGATCAAGATGCCCAGCTTCGCGCTATCGATCATGGCGGCATCGGTGAAAGCCAGGTTCGAGACAAAGAGCGACATCGTGAAGCCGATGCCGGCCAGCAGGCTCACGCCATAAAACTGAGCCCAGGTGGTGCCGGTGGGCATTTCGGCGAGCCCGAGCCGGATCGAAAGCCAGGAGAAGAGCGTGACGCCGATCTGCTTGCCCAGGAAAAGCCCCGCGATTACGCCGATCGTCACATGGCTGGTGAGCGCGGCGGTGATGTCGGTGCCGACAAACCGGACGCCGGCGTTGGCAAAGGCGAAGACCGGCATGATCAGGAAGGCGACCCAGCCATGGAGGGCGTGTTCCATGCGGACGAGCGGCGAACTGACTTCCTTGCAGGCATGCTCGAGGTCGTGCACGACTTTTTCCTGGCCGTGTTTGAGTTCCTTCTGATTCGGCTCGCTCATCCCCATGTACTTGTACGCGAGGTCCCGGCTGACGGCGATGAAAGCGTACGCGCCTATCTGGCGGGTAGACGGGATCGTGAGTGCCAGTAACACACCCGAGATCGTGGCGTGGATGCCGCTCTGCAGGAAGGCCACCCAAAGCCCGATGCCCAGCATGATGTAAGGCGCCGGCCGGCGGACACCCATCCGATTCAGGGCGACGAGCGCCGCCAGGAAGCCGCCGCCGATCGCCAGGCTCGTCAGGTTCAGCTGCGCCGTGTAGAAAAAGGCGATCACGAGCACAGCGCCGAGGTCATCGACGATCGCGAGTGCAGTCAGGAAGATCTTCAGCGACAGCGGCACCCGCTTGCCGAGCAGGATGACGACGCCGAGGGCAAACGCGATGTCCGTGGCCATCGGGATGCCCCAGCCGCCGGCGGAAGCGGTGCCGGCATTGAAGATGGCATAGAAAGCAGCCGGCACGATCATCCCCCCGATCGCCGCCATGATCGGCAGCGCGGCTTTCTTCGGAGAGGCTAGCTCACCCGTGAGCATCTCACGCTTGATCTCGAGCCCGACCATAAAAAAGAAGATCACCATCAGGCCGTCGTTGATCCAGTGCATCAGGTGCATGGATATCATGCTGTGGCCGATCTCGAGCGCGATGTGGGTTTCCCACAGGTGAAAGTACGCAGCCGAAAACGGCGAATTGGCCCACACAATGGCAGCCACCGCGCACAACAACAGTAAGATCCCGCCAGAGGCTTCCATATGGATGAAGCGCTGTACCGGGAGGACGAAGGCTTTCGTGAAGAATCCTGGATTCTGGTGCGTTACCTGCATGGCGTCTTAACCTCGAGTAAAAGGAGTCGATGAAGCGGGTAGAGCTTCTCGGAATGGGCTGTCCTGGCCGGGTAGGCCGCTCATAGGGCGAGACTACGACGACGTATCCCGCGTCTGCTGGCTGAACTGGCCACGTGCCTCGATCGCTATAGCCCCTGGCTGACGCTATGGCATGGTGTTATGCCTGGCGCGGCGGGCATCACGATCTGCCGGTGGGCGGCGACGTGGGACAACAGCCTGTGTGTGTTTCCTGACCGTGTGGCTCAGCGCCTGTGGGGAGGGCCGACAGACGCTGAAGCAGGCGGGGCTTCCCATGCCGCATCGTTGCTCGGGGAAGGGCGCACCTGCTAACGAAAGTATCGGCGTGGCGCGGTTGGACTTAAATGGGGGGAGG
>JAWXAX010000231.1 GCA_034439735.1 Rhodothermales bacterium
CCTCTTCCCGCTACGACGCCCTCAAGGCGCGCATCCGTGGCCCCGTGTTTCCGATCCCGATCCCGTTCACGAGCGACGAGTCGGTGGACTATGCGGCCATCCGAACGTACGCCAACTTCCTGGTGGAGCACGGCGCGCCCGTCTTGTTGATGACGGTCGGCACCAGCCGGTTTAACCTGCTCACGCGGGATGAGATGATGGCGGCGAACGCGGCGCTGGTCGAGGCCGTCGACGGCCGCGCGATGGCCGTGGCCGCCGGCCCGGGTCCGTTTTCCGGCTCGACCCGTGAAAACAGTGCCTTCGCCCGCCACGCCCGCTCCATCGGCGCCGACGCCATCCTGCTCGTTTACCCTGAACGGTGGTACGGCGACGAGCCGGTCGTCGGGTTCTTCAACGACGTCGCCGCCAGCGCGGATATCGGCGTCATGGTGCATGCCGTGGCGATGCGCGACGGCTTTGGCGGGATGCACGCCCGCCGGCTGATGGATCTGGCGCTGCTCGAAAAGATCGCGGCTATCGAGAATGTGATCGGGGTCAAGGAAGAAAACGGCGAACGCGCCGTGTACGAAGCCATTCTCGCCGGCCTCAACCACCTGCTGCCCATCATCGGCGCTGGCGGGGCCATGCGGCGCTTTATCAACGACGCGAAGCTCGGCGCCTTCACGTACCTCGTCGGCATCGGGAGCTTCCGCCCGGACCTGGCGATGACTTTCTACCGCGCCGTCATGGCCGGCGACGAAGCACGCGCGACGGCCATCGCGGCCGCGTACGAAGATCCGTACTTCGCAAAGGCCGTCTCCTACGGCTGGCACCGTGCACTCAAGGAGACGCTGCACGTCCTCGGGCTCATGCCGCCCTACGAACGCGCGCCCCTCGATCGGCTGAAGCCGGCGGAGTGCGACGCACTGCGCGAACTCGTCCACTCGATCGGATTCCAGAAAAAAGCCTGACGTCATGCAAATCATCCACGACACCTCCCGGCATGCCCCGGACGCGCCCTACCTTATCGCCGAAATGGCCTGCGCCCACGAGGGCAAGGAGAGCCGCGCCCGCCGGCTCATCGACGCCGCCGTCGCCGCCGGCTTCGACGCCATCCAACTCCAGATCTTCCGCCGCGCCCACCAGGTGACGCCGAATCACCGGCTCTTTCCGCTGCTCGGCAAACTCGAACTCAACGACGAGGCCTGGGAGTCGATCATCGCCCACGCGCGGCAGTACGAGATCGACGTATTTGTCTTCGCCTACGATCTCCCCAGCCTCGAATTCGCCCTCCGCCAGGGGATCGACGGCATCAAACTCAGCTCGGCCGACCTCTCGAATCCGGAGATGCTCGAACGCGCGGCCCGGTCTGGCCTCACCGTCACCCTCGGCACAGGCGCTTCGACCCTCGACGAAGTCAGCCAGGCCCTGGCCATGATGCCGGACGCCGGCCCGGTCGTCCTCATGCACGGCATGCAGAACTTCCCCACGGTGCTCGACGACGCCCACGTCAGCCGCATCGCCCTCCTGCGCCATGTGTTCGGGCTACCCGTCGGGTATCAGGATCATACCGACGCTGAACTGCCCCTCAGCAGGGTCATCGACCTCCTGGCGCTCGGCTATGGCGCCGGCTACCTCGAAAAACACATCACGCTCGATCGTTCCGAAAAGGGGACGGACTATCAGGCCGCGCTCGAGCCGGCCGAGATGATCGCCTATGTGGCCACCATGCGCGAAGCCGCCCGCGCCGCCGGCTCGTACGGACTCAAGCCCTTCTCCGATAGCGACATCCAGTATCGCATCTTCCAGAAAAAACGGATCGTCGCCTCGCGCCGCATTCCCGGCGGCACCCGCATCACCCGCGATCATGTAGCCTTTCTCCGCTGCGAGCAGGAAGCCGGCTTTTCACCGATGCAGCTGGATCAGGTGCTGGGCAAAGCCGCCGCCGGCGACATTGAACCGTACACACTCATCGACACCGCCGCGCTCGCCGACGCCTGAAAGAACCTTCACCCATGGATCACAAACGAAGCATCGAGCGCATCCAGGCCATCGAGGAAGCCTGCCAGGTCGAATCGATCCGCTACAAGGACCTCGCCCTCTGGCCGTACATCCGCATGCAGTTGTGGGCGCGGATGCTCAACCCGGATCGATTCCCACAGAAGCCGGAAATCGGGCTCGCCCAGTGGGCGCGGATGCACGCGGCATCGTTTGCCGAGCCGGCTAACTACACGGCCTACATGCGCCACCACGAACAGCACCTCCGGCAACGCCTCGCGCTGGCCGGCCGGGAGCCGATCGATGCGCTATTTTTCTCGCGGGTGGAAGACCACGCCGACCGATTCGGCGGACGGTATTACAACCGGCACATCGACCCGATGGTCGACCTTGTCCGCCCGACGCACTCGTTCTTGAAGCTCGAGCTCGCCACCGCCGGCGCGGCCCAGACCGTGCCCCGCTTCGAGCCTACGACGTTCGTCGACTCCACGGACTTCGTCCGCTACGACGCCCGGCGCAGCCTTATCCAGACGTTCCAGGCCGGCGAACCGGCGTCGGGAATCGAGGGGATCGATGGGTTTTTTGCTGAACTCCGACGCCTGGAGCCGGGCCTTCCGTTCAGCCGCGAACAACTCTTCCTGGACGCCGAACAACTCATCCATTTCCGGGCGTATTTCCGGTCGATGCTCGAAGCCGTCCGGCCGCGCGCTGTGTTCGCCGTCTGTTATTACTACGATCTCGCGATGGCGCTCATGGCGGCCTGCCACGACCTGGGCATCGTTTCGGTGGATGTGCAACACGGCAAGCAGGGGCAATACCACGCGCTTTATACGCACTGGCAACGGGTGCCGGCCGAGGGTTACGCCATGTTACCCCGCGTCTTCTGGTGCTGGGGAGAGGAATCTCGCCAGCACATCGAACGCTGGATGCCGGCCGCGTCCCGGCCGACGCATCGCGTCGAAGTGGGGGGCAACCGCTGGCTGGCGAAATGGGTCCATCGGGATACCGATGCGCTTACCCTGGACGCGCCAGACACCGAGGCGCTGCGGCGCATCGAGGGTGATGGGAAGGTCGTCCTCGTATCGCTCCAACCCGTCACGCCGATCCTCCCCGAATGGCTGTTTGAGGCGATCGCGCAGGCGCCGCCCACCTGGCGCTGGCTGCTGCGCCTGCACCCGTTGCAGCGGGAGCAGCTGCCGGCGTGTGAAACCCGGATCCGCGAACGCGGCCTGCGAAACGTGGATCTGCAGGATGCGACCCGACTCCCGCTGTATGCCCTGCTCCAGCGCGCCCATCATCACGTGACGCAGTGGTCGACCGTCGGCTACGAGGCGCTCGCGTTCGACATTCCGACCACGATCGTCGGTGAGACCGGGGCGACCATGTTTCAAGCGGATATCCGCCAGAACCGATTCCTCTTCGCACCCGACGCCGCCCATCTCGTGGCCCAGATCGCAGAAGGCCATCCAGGAGCGTCGGCCCCACATTCCGCCGCTTACATCGAGACGGACAACAATCTCGCCCGGGCTGCCCTGGATGCTATATTGCCCTCGCTTGGGGCCGAGCCGGCGGAACGAATCTCGGAAATGGCTATACATTGACTATCATTGAGCCTGGGTGGCCGTGTGTAAACGGACCTGAGATGCGGACACGATAAACCGTGTCCCTCCGAGGGTCGTGTGGAACATGATGCCATGCGTCATCCTTTGGACCTTTTCCTTTAACCCTACCACGCCCTTATGTCGATCAGGTCGTTTGTTGCCCTCTGCAATCCCCGGTTGATCGTGTTGTTCTCCGCAACGATCCTCCTTACCGCCTCGTGCGAAGGCCCCGAAATGCCGTCTCCGCCGCCGCCCGAACCGGTTGCCGTTGCGCCGGATTCATCCGCTTTGCGGCCCGATCCAGGGCGTCCCATAGGGGGTAATATGGCCACACCGCCGTTCTGGAAGGTTCGTCTGGATGAACCTGATCCCGCCATGACGATCGGTGCGGACGATACGACGGACGACATCTACTTCGTGTCCATGACCCCCGGATGGCACATCACGACGGGGCCGGCGGGCATCATTTATCACCCTGCCAGCACGGCCGCCGGCGCCTTTACGGCCCGCACGACCATCCATCTCTTCGCCCCCGGCGATCGAAACGAGGCCTTTGGCCTGTTCGTGGGGGGGATGGATCTCGAGGGCGCGAATCAGACGTACGACTATTTCCTCATTCGTAACAGCGGGGAGTATCTCATCAAACGTCGCATCGGCAGCGAGACCCAACTCGTACAGGATTGGGCGCCGAGCCCGGCCATCCTGCGGTACACGGATCCCACCGTTTCCTCGGTCGCAAACGAACTACGCATCCGAGTGACCGGCGCCGACGTGGTGTTTTCGATCAACGACGTGGAGGTGGCCACGCTGCCTGCAGCGGATGTCCGCACCGAGGGCGTCGTCGGGATACGGGTGAATCACGACCTGAACTTGCACGTCTCCGACCTCGCGGTCGAGCCGGCCGGCTGACGGCTTACGCCAGCTGCATCTCCTCCAGCCGGCTCATCCAGGTCCGCGCGTCGTAATTGGTCGGGTTGATCGTCAGCGCCTGCTGCAGGTGCCACTCGGCGGATTTGCGGTCGCCGCTGAGGAGATATCCCATGGCCAGATTGGCGAGCAGCTGATCCAGGCTCAGATAGATCCCCTCGGCACTGTGAGGCCCCTTCTGTGCCGCCTCGATGGCCCGGTAGGCGGCGCGAATACCGTCGCTGTGCCGGCCCATCTGGTAGAGGATCTGGCTCTGGAGATGGTGGAGAAAGGGCATGTCCGGCGCCTCGTCCAACGCCTCGCGTACGTAGGCGTTCGCCCTATCGAATGCGTCGAAAAACAGGGATACCTGGGCCGCCTTGGCCAGCGCCTTGATCCGCAATTCCGGACGCAACGTGTCAAACGGCAGTGCGGCCACGATCGCCCGCGCCTCCTGGTACCGTCCCATCGCGTGGCAGATGGACAACATATGGAAGAGGTAAAAGGAATCGCCGGGGTGCTCGTCCACGGCGCGTCGCACCATCCGGTAGATGCGCTCCCGCTTCGCGCGCATGGCCTCCGGCCCGAGTGCGTACCCGTAATGATGCACGACAACCGGCGCTTCTTCGACCCGCAGCCCGCAAACGCCGGCCGCACACTCGATCGCCCCCGCTAGCTGATTGTGGACCGCGCCCTCATACCGGATCCCATGCCCGTTGCGAAATAAGCGGTAGGACGTCATCAGGTCAAACGCCGTCAGATCGTCCGTGGCGTGGTAGTTTTTTACCTGGACGGCGTACGCGAGCACGTCTTCGTGCTGGATCAACTCCCGAATGTGCCCCCAGTCCTCGCGCGATACCTGTTCGTCGGCATCCAGAATCAGGATCCAGTCCGCAGTCACATGCTCCAGTCCTCGATTCCTCGAGCGGGAAAAATTATCCTCCCAGGCATATTCGTACACCCGCGCATCCAGCTCCCTCAGCAAGGCGATGGTGTCGTCCCGGCTGCCGGTGTCTACGACGACCAGTTCATCCAGAAATGGGCGCGCCTGGGGCAACCACTGCTCAAGATTGTGCGCCTCGTCGCGTACGATCATGGCGAGGGCAAGGGTCGTTTGACCGGTATACGGAGATGCCATACGAGGTAGCAGGTATCGTGCACAAAACGCTATTTCCTCCGTATGGCAAAGAACCTGCCAGTGGCCGGCAGCCCGTCACGTGACGGGGCCGGCCGGGTTTTCCGGTCGTTCCTTAAGGTACCGCCGACCCGCAAGGCCCTCACCGAGAATGGCGAAGCAACGGTCGACCTCTTCCGCCGTATTCCACACAAACGGCGCGAGCCGCAGGTAGCGTCCCTGCCGGCTATCCACCAGGATGCCCCGACGTTTCAGGTAAGCCGCGGCTCGATCGGCCCCCTGCACTTCAAAAACCAGGAGCGCGCTGCGTCGTTCGGCTTCCCGAGGGGACCGTAGCGTAAGGCCAATCTCGTCCGCACGATCAATGGCGTACTGGGTCCGGGCCAGGGTGTCCTGGCTCACGGCGTCGATGCCGGCATCCAGCAGTAGTCGCACGCCTTCGACGGCGTGATACAGGGGGGCGATGGCGGTGGTGCCGCCCAGGAAACGTTGGCGCACCTCGGGATGCACGGCTGGCTCGGGTCGAAAGGCAAACGGCTCTGCATCTCCGAACCAGCCCGTCACCCGCGGCGTCAGCGAGAGCTCTGGCCGCACGTACACGAATCCGTTGCCCGAGGAGCCGCTGCCTTCCTTCAGCAGGCCGCCGAGGTACACATCCACATCGAGGGCGCCGACGCCGGCGAACGCCGACCCGATGCCGTGGTAGCCATCCACCACCAGCAAGGCCCCCTGCTTATGGGCCTTACGGGCTACCGTCTGGATGAAATCGTCCGTCAACTTCTCACCCGTCAGAAACCCCACGTGGCTCAGAACGACGAGCTGGGTGCGATCGTCGATGGCTTCGAGGAGGGCTCGGCGATCCGCGAAGCCCGCACGCAGGGGGGGGATTTCGTGGAGGTCCAGACCCAGCAACGCGCGCCAGCGGGCCAGGCTGTGACCGACGGATGGGAACGCGCCGGCGGGGAGGACGACCTTCCGCTTGGCCGTGAAGAGCTCTTCGGCCGTCAGGAGGCACTGGACCGTCCAGTGGGCATTGGGCTGCATGATGCAGGCGCCGGCTACCGCTCGCAGCAAGGGGGCCACAAACGCGTCGCCCAGATAGGCCGGCAGTTTCCACCACCCCACGGGCTCACCGCTGCCCGGGCGCCAGTGGTTGGGCACCTCGTTCCAGGCGTCGACACCGCGCGTCTGCCAGTCCTCGGCGAACCGCTGCAGCATGGCGGGGACGGAGAGGGGCATCAGGCCGTGGGTGAAGGACCGCAGTTCGGCGCTGCCGTCCGTCGGCAAGGCGTACGACGCACGCATCGAGAGAAAGGGGTGGGGCGCCATAATCAGAAAAGGCCTGAAACAGAAAAAGGCTTCCGATTGCGCGGAAGCCTTTTGTAAGGTCTCGAAATCGGCTACGGTCAGGAAGCGACGCCGTCGATATTGACGAAGCGTCGGTTGCCCCGGCCGCGCGAGAACCGCACCTTGCCGTTGCTGGTGGCGAACAACGTGTCGTCGCTGCCGCGAAGCACATTCTGCCCCGGGTGGAACTGGGTGCCGCGCTGACGCACGATGATGCTGCCGGCCGTCACAAATTCGCCGCCGAAAGCCTTGACGCCCAGCCGCTGTGAGGCCGAGTCGCGTCCGTTTTTGGTTGAGCCTACACCTTTTTTATGAGCCATGGCTTACTATCGCGTCTGATGGTCGTTACGTTTCGGATGTTCAGTCTAAGGAGGCATTTGCCGGGCGTTATTCGCCGGCCGGCGCCTCTTCCGCTTTCTTACGCGTGGCCTTCTTGGCCGTGCCGAGCGTCAAATCGCTGATCTGGATCTGCGTGTACTGCTGACGGTGGCCATTCTTAACCTTGAAACGCTTGCGGCGGATCTTCCTGAACACCAGGATCTTGTCGGCCTTTACGTGGGCCAGCACTTTGGCCGTGACCTGGGCGCCTTCAACCGTGGGAGCGCCCACGTGGATGTCCCCGTTGCCCGATACGAGAAGCACACGGTCGATCGTGATCGTGGCGTTTTCTTCGGCTTCCAGGCGGGGGACGTAAAGCTTGTCGTTCTGGCTGACTTTGTACTGCTTGTCAGCCACTTCGATAATCGCGTACATGCTACCTCTTCTTGGTGGCGCCGGGTTGGTTACCGCCGCGAGAGTTTGTAATATCGACGGGGTTTGAGGCTGGCTTATAGCCCCGATCCCGCGCAGTGTTTCCTGGATGGACCCCTATGGAGATTATTTTACCTGAGACGGGCGAGCGTGTCGCGTCGCCCCGGTTATTCTGCATCGGGCGCAACTATGCGTCCCACGCCCGCGAAATGAACAGCGAGGTCCCCACGACGCCCATGGTGTTCCTGAAACCCTCGACGGCGTTGGTGGGCACGGGCGGGGACGTGGTGCTCCCGCCGGCCTCGAAGGACGTCCACCATGAGGTCGAGCTCGTGGTGGTTCTGGGCCGTCGCGGCAAGGATATCCCCGAAGCCGAGGCCATGGACTATGTGGCCGGCTATGCCGTCGGGCTCGACATGACGGCGCGCGACCTGCAGGCGGCGGCGAAGAAAAACGGCCACCCGTGGACCGTGGCTAAGGGGTTCGATACGTTCGCCCCGCTAGGGCCCATCCGGCCGGCCGCCGGCCTGGCCGATCCCCACGCCTGTTCCATCCAATTGACGATCAACGGCGCGCTCCGTCAGCAGGGTGTGACGGCGGACATGATCTTTTCGATTCCCCGGCTGATCGCGTATTGCTCCAGCATCTTCACCCTCTTGCCCGGCGACTTGATCTTTACGGGGACACCGGAAGGCGTCGGGCCTGTCCAACACGGAGACGTGCTGGTCGCGACCGTTTCCGGACTTCCGCCGCTCACGGTTACGGTTAGGCGTTGAGTCGGCCGCTGAAGTACGGCCCGTAGAGGGTGTCGAGCAGCTCTTCGGAGGTCCACCGCGGCTGGATGAGCTCCAGGCGGCCGTCGCGCCGGATCATGACTTCCGCCGGCAAGGGCCGCAGGTTGTAGAGCGAGGCCATCGCCATGCCGTAGGCGCCGGTGTCCAGGATAGCCAGCAAATCGCCCGGTCGGATAGCCGGCAACTGCCGGTCCCGCGCCAGGATATCGCCCGACTCGCAAATGTTGCCGACCACGGTATAGGCATCGATGGGGCCCTCGGGATGGGTGAGATTCACGATCTCGTGGTAGGCGCCGTACATCGCCGGCCGGATGAGGTGAGCCATGCCGGAGTCCGTGCCGGCATACGTCACACCATACGCTTCTTTCAGGGTCGTCGCCTGCACCACCAGCGTCCCGCACTCGGCCACCAGGAATCGGCCGGGTTCGAACCAGCATTCGATGCCGGCCGGCAACCGGTCCAATAGAGGTTCTACGATGCCCTCCTGGAAATTTTCGAGGTCGAGCGCCTGCTCCTCCGCCCGATAGGGGATGTTGAAGCCGCCGCCAAAGTTTATGAAGGCGAGATCGGAAAATCGCACCGCGGCGTCCAACAGCAGCTCCATGGTGTCCCGGAGGACGTGCATCGAGGCGATCCCGCTACCGATATGCTGGTGGATGCCGGTCACGCGCAGACGATATCGTTTCGCCATGTCCAACACGTCTCCGATGGCCTCGATGGGAATGCCGAACTTGGTATGTTTGCCGGCCGTGACGACGTGTTCGTGGTGTCCTGAACCGATCGACGGGTTGAGCCGCACACACACAGCCGCCCCGGGAAACGCCCGGCCCAGCGCCTCCAGCCGCGACAGCTCCCCGATATTCATCAGGATCCCCTGCGCCGCGATCTCGGCCATCTCGGCATCGTTCATGTTGTTCGCCGAGTAGAGCAGCTCCTCGGGCGCAAATCCAACCCGTCGCGCCAGGGCCAGCTCCGCCGGCGACACGGCGTCGATGCCAAATCCTTCATCCCGGATCACCGCAAGTACGGCCGGATGGGCATTGGCCTTCATCGCATACAACAGACGTAGCGGCAACCCCGCCAGATGGGTGCGCAGGGCCTGGCATTGCCGCTGGATGATACGCTCGTCATACACATAGACGGGGGTTCCAAACGCGCCGGCAGCCTCGATCAGCCGATCCGGGTCGGCGGGCGTCTTGGTCGGAAAGGGGGTAGCCATGGGTCAGGGCGTTGAAAAAAGACGCTGGAGCGTCTGGATGGTGACGTCGATGTCGGTCTGAGAAATGTCCAGATGCACCACGGCGCGGACCAGCCCCGGGCCAAATGGCGCCACCCAGATGCCTTCGGCGCGGAGGGCGGCCACTACGTCGGCGACGGGGCGAAATGCTACGCGGAATAGGACGATGTTGGTCTCGACCCGCGTGGGGTCCAGGTCGAAGCCGGGTAGCTTGGCGATCACGTCGGCGAGTGCGCGGGCCCGCCGGTGGTCGTCGACCAACCGCTCCCGGTGGTGCGCCAACGCATAGAGCCCCGCCGCCGCCAGGATACCCGATTGCCGCATCCCGCCACCGATGCTATTTCGGAAACGCAGCGCCTTTTTCATGAGGTCGACCGGGCCGGCGAGCAACGAACCCACCGGGGCGCCCAGTCCTTTCGAGAGGCAGACACTCACGGTGTCGAACGGCGCGGCGAGTTCGGCAACAGACCTGCCGGAGGCTGCCGCGGCGTTCCAGAGCCGGGCGCCATCCAGATGCGCCGCCAGACCCCGCGATCGCGCCACGGCGGCGGCGGCTTCGACGATGAGCTGGGGCAACACGCGGCCGCCGGCGTGGTTGTGGGTGTTCTCCAGGCAGAGAAGCCGCGAGGTGGGCTCGCCGTAAAAGCCGTTCCGAAGGGCGCGCTCGACCTGTTCCGGCAGCAGCATCCCCCGGTCCCCATCGATCGGGCACGTCTGTACGCCGGCGAGAAACCCGGTCGCGCCCCCTTCGTGGTTGAAGATATGGCACTTCCGCTCGAGGATGATTTCGGCGCCGGGGTGCGTATGGATCAGCAGGGCCAGCTGATTCGCCATGATGCCAGACGGCACGAACACGGCGTCCTCTTTCCCGAGCAGGGCGGCTACTTCGGCCTGGAGGCGATTCACGGTGGGGTCTTCCCCGTAGATGTTATCACCGACCTCCGCTTCGTAAATAGCCCGCCGCATGCCTTCGCCGGGGCGGGTGACGGTGTCGCTTCGCAGATCGATCGGCATCGAACAGGGCCTCAGGTGGTCGGCGTCCGCGTTATCGGGAAATCTCCAGCACTTGCAGCTTGAGCTTGCCCGCCGGCACTTCGATATCGGCGATGTCGCCCACCGACAGGCCGAGAAGGCCTTTGCCGATCGGGCTCACGACGGAAATCCGGCCCTGCATGATGTCGGCTTCTTCCTTGGAGACCAGCTTGTACGTCTGCTCCCGGCCGCTCTTCATGTCCTTGACCTTCACGATCGAGAGAATATAGGCGCGCGACGTGTCGATCTTGCTGTCATCCACCAGCCGGGCATCCGAGATGGTCGATTCCATTTTGGATATACGCGCCTCCAGATGTCCCTGCTCTTCCTTGGCCGCGTCATATTCTGCATTTTCCGAGAGGTCACCCTGTGCGCGGGCGTCTGCGATCGCCTTTGCAATACGAGCACGCTCCTGCGTCCGCATGAAGTGCAGATCGTCCTTCATTTTCTGCAGGCCCTCTTCGGTCAGATAGATTGGTTTGTTTCCTTCCATAACGTGAGCGCCGTGTGTCGCCTGGGCGTCGATGGGTGTCTGTGTGAGATGAATAGTTGACTATAAAAAACATCGCCACGGCCCGGGAGTAGGCAGCGGCGATCGAAATCGTTGTCCTAAATATGAAGCCCTAAAGAAGTGCATTCCACGCCTTACGTCAGGAATGGATCCCGGAGGGCATTATGGGGCGAGTTACCAGCCGCTCCGGCGGGAGGGCGAGGGGACGCGTTCGAGCGGGGCGACGGCGGCGCGCGCGGGTGCGATCTGCCCTGGCGGCGGCAATACCCGACGCGTTGTCCAGTACCGTGCGCTCCAGTAAGGGTCCGAAAGGGACGACACCGCCACCCCCATGCTTCGGGAAACGTGCAAAAACTCCCCATTGCTCAGGTAGATGCCCACATGGCGCGTCCGCTTACTCGGGCGAAAAAAGACGAGGTCACCCGTGGTCAGCGCTTGTTGGGGCACGGCCTCTCCGATCAGCACCTGACGCTCCGTGGTCCGTGGGACATCCGTGCCGAATGCCTGGCGGTAGATGGATTGCACCAGTGCGGAGCAGTCGATGCCGCGGGCATCTGTGCCGCCCAGTCGGTGCGGCGTGCCGGCCCAGCGCTCGGCTTCGGCGCGCAGCAACCGTTCACGCTCCACGACCAAAGGCAACCGCGGCGGCATCTCCTCGTCGGCGGCCGGCCCAGGCCCACGTGTCGTGGGAACCGTCACGGTACACCCTGTGAGCACGGCCACGAGGAGCGTCTCGGTGAGCAGTGTCCGGGTCTGCTGCAGTCTGCTTCGGGTGCACATACGACGCATCATGGCGGCAAAAGCCTGAATTCATCCAGGATCGACGAAACAAGCCGTCTGGAGGGCGTTAGAATACCTGACGACCGCTGTAACCGGAACGGCCGCGGAAAGTGCCCAAGGCGCTTTATCCGGCCGCCGGTCGCCCGCAATGTACGCCATGGCGGCGATGCATCCTCCGGTATTCTCACGCAAGCTCAGGCTCACATGAAATCATCATCAGCACTTTCGCTTCTCGCCTCCGCCGCATCTGGCTTTGCGCTGGGCGTGGCGGCCGGACTGTTGTTCGCCCCGCAATCCGGCGATAAACTCCGCACTCGAATCGCCGACGAAGTCCGTGAACAGGTCCGCCAGGCCGAAGCACGTCTCAAAGACCTGGACACCCGCTTCCAATCCCTCGAAACGCGGCTCTCCGCCGCCGGCCAGGACGTAACCCGGCGGGTGCGCACCGCCGCCGAGCAGGCGCGCGATACCGTACTGCCCACCCTCGATGCCGCCGCGGAAGCGGCACGGATCGACGAAAAAGAATTGGGACAGGACCTCCGTCATATGACCCGCCGTTAATGCGTCGGCGGGACATCGGCACAGGATCAAAGCTGTTCTCGCGCTCGTTGGACGATCTCGCGGGTTCGCCTGCGTCGTTCTTGATTTATCTCATAAAAACGAGGTACGGATATGCCTTATCCCGAAGCACTGGTACAGCCGATGCGCGCCGAACTCACTCGCCTGGGTGTCGAGGAGTTGCGCGATATGACGGAAGTAGACGAGGCGTTTGATGCGCTGGAAGAGGGCACGGCCCTCCTGGTCGTCAACTCGGTCTGCGGATGTGCGGCCGCCAATGCACGCCCCGCCGTCGCCATGGCCATGCAGGCCCCTGTTCAGCCGGATCGTTATCTCACGGTCTTCGCCGGCCAGGACCTCGAGGCTACGGCCCGCGCCCGGGATTACCTGCGCGGCATCCCGCCTTCCTCCCCGTTTATGGCGCTGCTGAAGGACGGAGACCCGGTCTACGTCCTCGAACGCCGCCACATCGAAGGCCGCAGCGCCAGCGCCATCGCGATGGATCTCGTGAATGCCTACGCGAAATACTGCGGCACGGACGCCGTCCCCCAGGATGGCCCCGAACGCCCGCAGACGCCGGAATGGGGCCATCAAGGCATCCCGCCTACCTTCCGCTCGATTCGCTGATCGGTTAGGCGGGGGGATTCCGCTTGTGGGAATACAGCTCGTGGAAATACAGCGCCGCCAGGTAGCCCGCGCCGGCTCCTGCGGCGCTCACGATGCCCACCCATGCCGGCTCCAACCGATACGTAAGCGCCACCACGGCCAGAAACGGTAGACTCCGTAGTCCCCAGACTCCGTAGGGTCGCAGTACGTCCGCCATCCCCCCGCCCGCTATGCGCACCAGCAGCCCGATGTGCGCCAGTCGCGAGACCGCACCGGCGATGCCGGCAGCCCAGACTATCGTATACACGTCGCCCGTCTGGCCTGCCACGAG
>JAWXAX010000232.1 GCA_034439735.1 Rhodothermales bacterium
GCGCCGGCCGGCCGGCGCGCCCCAGGGCCGAGGCGGGGATGATGGAGGGGAGGGCGATGGCGCCGGCGGAAAGCTTGAGAAACTGACGGCGGTCGAGGTGGCTCATGAGCAGGGCAAAATGCAAAGTGAAAAATGAAAAATGGGATCGGTGATGGGCAAAATGCAACACGGTAGGGGCAAAGCGCAACGCCAGAAGCCACTTTTCACTTTTCATTTTGCACTTTGCACTACCCATACCGTTCTTGGTCCATCTCCCACAAACCGAAATCTACCATGAACGCTTCTCGTAGAGATACCCTCAAGAAACTGGCCGCCGGCGCGGCGGGCCTCACTCTTGGCGCCGTGGGAATGACGGCGCGCAGTTATGCCTCCATCCTCGGGGCGAACGACCGGCTCCGTGTGGCCACCATTGGGGTTCGCGGGCAGGGGTTCGGGCACCTGCGGCGCTGGGCGAGCATGGGGGAGACGGATAATGTCCAACTGGCCACGATCTGCGATGTCGACGAGACGCTGTTCGCCGAGCGCGTTTTGGCGGTGACGGAGCTGCAAGGGGCGGCGCCGGCGACGGAGGTTGACATGCGTCGGGTATTCGACGACCCGTCTATCGACGCGGTGTCCATCGCGACACCCAACCATTGGCACGCGCTCGCCACGATCTGGGCCCTCCAGGCGGGCAAACACGTGTATGTCGAGAAGCCCTCGTCGCACAACATCTTCGAGGGCCGAAAGATGATCGAGGCGGCGCGGAAGTATGACCGCATCGTGCAGGTGGGCTTCCAGAATCGATCGATCCCCAGCGTCCGCCGCGCCATGCAACTGCTCCACGAAGGGGTCATCGGGGATATCTACATGGCCCGCGGCCTCTGCTTCAAGCCCCGCGACTCCTTCGGCCTCTCGCCCGACAGCAAGCCGCCGGCGGGGCTGCACTACGACCTCTGGCTCGGGCCGGCCGAATGGCGCCCCTACAACGAAAAAAAGGGTCACTACAACTGGCACTGGCACTGGGACACCGGCAACGGCGATATCGGCAACCAGGGACCGCACCAGTTCGACATCGCGCGGTGGGGCCTCGGCAAGGACGAACATCCCGTCCGCGTCCAGTCCATGGGTGGGTTCTTTAAATACGGTCCGCACGAGTGCTCGCAGGAAACGGCCAACACACAGACGGCCACGTTCGAATACGCCGACGGCAAGTTGCTCCAGTTCGAAACCCGCGGCCTTTACACGGGTGGGGAGGATAGCCTGGGTGTACAGATTGGCAATGTATTTTACGGGACTGAAGGCTGGATGGAGCTGGACGGCGGCACCTGGAAGACCTACCTCGGCCGGCGGGGAGATGCCGGGCCGAGTTCGGCCGACGCGCCGGCGGAACAGGCCGGCGAAGCCCTCGGCTATCTCGCCGCTCCAGGCGGGGGCGGGCACTACGCCAACTTCGTCGCTGCGGTCCGTTCGGGGAAAAAGAGTGACCTCACGTGCGACATAGACGCCGGCCACCTGTCCACCTGCCTGCCGCACCTGGCCAATATTGCCTACCGACTCGGCCGCGAACTGCGCTTCGACGGAGCCTCTGAGCGGTTTGTCAACGACGCTGAGGCGGATGGGATGCGCACCCGCGCCTACCGCGCGCCGTACGTCGTGCCGGAGGTGGTGTGACGGCGGGGGTTCACCCCACCATCTCGCCGGCCCTCGTTTGCTGTACGGTATCGAAGATGCCCAGCGTTTTCTTCGCGATGCCCGTCCACCCGAAGTTCTTGCGGGCGAAGCGGGCGCCTTCGACCGAGAGTCGGTGGGCGAGTTTGGGGTGGAGCAGGGGGAGCGCCAGCATGGCCCCGAACTCGATGGGCCGGTTGGGATCCGCGTAGAGGGCATGGAGGCCGAACTGGATAAGTTCGAACAGGCCGCCATGGACCGTGATGACGGCCGGCGTGCCGCAGGCCATCGCTTCGATGGCCACCATCCCGAAAGGTTCATACCGCGAGGACAACGAGAAGACGCCGGCCGCCCGGAAGTAGTTGGCGAGGTCCGTATCGGCGATGTACTTCGGCCACACAATGCGGTCCGCGACGCCCATCGCCTCGGCTTTGGCGCGCAGCGTCGCGATGCCGGCGTCGTCCTGCGCGGAATCGTCACTCCCGACGGCCGCGATCAGCCGGGCCTGGGGCGCCAGTTCGAACAGGGTGGGCAGGGCGTCCATGAGCAGGTCGTACCCCTTGTTGTGCGCCATGCGGCCCAGCGTGAGGATGTCGTGTTCGCGGAGATCGTAGCGGGAGCGGAGGGCGCTGAGGTCGGCCTGGCGGACGGGGGAGAACCGGTCTTCATCCATGCCGGGTGGGATGGTAGTGATCCGGTGGTCGAGCAGGTCGTATTGCTCGCGGAGCAGCTCGGCCTGCTGCTCGGTCGTGGCGATCACGTGATCACATTGCTGGTAGGTGAGGAATTCCTTGCGGATGCGCTGTTTGAAGCGGTACGTCTTCTCCATCTGCTCCGCATCCATGCTCTCGCCCATGTTGCGCTCTTTCCACCAGCCAAGCGAGTGGGGGGTGTGGATGTGCGGGATTTCAAGCTCCTCGGCAATCTTCTGGCCGGCCCAGCCGGCATCCCAGTAGTGAGAATACACGATGTCGTACCGATACCCGCGCTCCCGAATGGTGGACAGCGTGTTCGTGACGAAGTCGCCCAGATGGTCGTGCATCCGCTCTTTGGGGATGAACTCGGAGCCCCCGAACGGCACCCGCCAGACGCGGAGGTGCTTGTTGATGTCGTCGAATTCCGGTTGATCCTCGAAGCGGCGGGTGAGGAGGTGGACGGTGCGTCCGAGTTGGCTGAATCGTCGGGCCATCTCCAATACAAAAACGACCTGTCCGCCGGTATCGGGTTTGCCCAGTTCGGGTTCGGCGGAGACATACCCGTGAACGGAAATGACAAGGATACTGGGGCGTGCGTTCATAGGAGCAACAGTATTGGAAGCGTGTGATAGGAGGATCAGGTCACGACGTGCAGATCGCGGCAGGCGCGGATGTACTCGGAGGCCGACCACGCTTGATAGGCTTTCCCCATCGGCCGGCCCGTGCGCCCGTGCGCCCATTCGTTGAATTCCCACTCGTTCGCGATGCCCTTCTGATTGAGTTCGGTGAGGCGGACCAGCTCGTGTAGCGCCAATTCCCGCATTCCGAGTTTGTTGATGTAGCGAACCCAGTGGCCGCCGATGAACGGCCAGATGCCGCCGTTGTGATAATGCTGTGGAAGATTGAGGAGATTGACGGCATAATACGGACGCCAGTCCGAGTCACCGCCCATCACGCAGGGGTACAGATTGGTGATGGGGAAAGGCTCGTTGACGCCGGCGCCCCACATAAAATTGAAGGTCTGCCCCGCTCGTTTTATATCTATCACATCGTAGAGGAAGGCGAGGATATTCCCAAAGGTGTCGCACCGCCAGCTGAAGTTGAACGGCGTGATTTCGGCGAGGAGGTAGCGCACGTCGCCGATGGAGAATTGTCGTTCGGCGAAGGTGATGCCGGAGGTGAGGGGCTGCTGCGTTGTCGGCCAGAAGTTGAGCAGGATCTCCCGCTTGATCGTGCTCGCCCAGCGCAGATAGTCGCCGGCCTTTTGTTCGTGGCCGAGCATCTGCAGCAGCCGGCCGAAGCAGATGGTGCACCGATACCAAAGCACCTCGTCGTAGAGAACGTTATAACTGCGGCCGAAGAGATCCGTCCAGTCGCCGGCCTCGGGGATTTCCAGCAGTGCGTCGTTGTTGCTGTCGTGAGCGGCAAGCCAGTCCATCGCCTGCTGGAGCTTCGGGTAGTAGCGGCGGAGAAAGTCGTAGTCGCGTGTCTGAGCCAGGTAGGCATAAAATGCGATGATCACCCACAGGCCGCTATCGATCGACGCGATGCCTCCGACGCCGGAGTATTCGGGCCGCTGGTCGTCGATGCGGACGTTCGCCGGCACCTGTCCGTTCGGGGAGACATTCTCAAGCAGGGTGATGAGGGTCTGACGCTGGCACTGGTGGATATCCTCCCAATCCCGGCTCAGCGAAAGCGAGCCGATCAGGGCCAGCGCGCTGTCGCGTGCCCAGACGCTGCGGTAATTGACATCCGTCCCGGACACCTCGTTGTCCGCCAGCGAACAGGCCGTAAACCCGTAGGGGCTGATGTTTTTCTGTAGTGCTTCGATGGCTTTGTGGTACCCCGTGCGCACGAGCGCCACCTGGTCCTCGTTGAGCCTGGCAGTCGTATTCTCCGCGGAGATATTGATGGCGGCGTATAGAGCGGTCTGTTCCGGTGGCCGATTGTCTGGTATGCGGGGGTCGACGAGTTGAAAATGATGCATGCCGGCCAGCACGGCATGGGCGCACACCTCCCGCGCCGGCGCTTCAAAGATGGTTGCGGTCCGGGAGATGGCGAGCAGCTCCGGCTGGGCATTCCCCACGATGATGCCGCGAACGCCCTGCAGGGTGAACATCGCGCTGTCGTTGCCGCTGTCGCCGGCGACGAGCGTCTGGTGTTCTGGTATCCCTAGGCGCCGGAGCAGCCAGCGCAGGGCATTGCCCTTGTTTGCCCACTTGGGCAACACGTCCAGATGCAGCGCATTCGAATAGATGACGTGGACGTCCAGACCTCGCGCTTCCAGCGCCTGCTCGATAACGCGGATCTGGTCGGCACCGGCGTCGGGGAAAAACCAGCTCGACTTGTACGCATGCTGGTAGTGCTCGGGTTGTCGGACGATGCCGGCCGGAAACCCGGTGACGACGGACTCGACCTCCTCGATCTGCCACCCTTCGTCCAACAATTCGGTGAACGCCTTGAGGACGCGGCGCTCCCGATGGTCGAATACGCTGGTTCCCACGCCGCTGATGACATAGTCCGGCGCCGGGAGGCGACCCCGCTCGATCAGGTCATCGACATCCTCCTGCATGCGGCCGGTATTGAAGCAGAGCAACGGCCGGCCGTGTTCGATCGTCTCCCAGGTCGCCTTGAATCGTCGCTCCGCCGCCTCATCGCCCAAAAGGGTACCGTCCAGGTCGGTGGAAATAAACAGGATCGGATGATCGCTCATCTAGAATGCGATTGCGGCGTCACGGGATACTCGGCGATATACTCGCCGCTACTCACCGTCATCCCAGTGGAGATGAACCGCCAGCAAAAACCGTGTCACCATGAATGAATTGCGTACAAGTAAAAGCCGCTGCCCCCGTTCGAGGTTCCGAAATTTAGGAGATTGGCATGTATTGCCCGGGGAAGAGGTACTATACAGATGTTGGTGCCGCCCGGCGCGGGGTACGTCGGGCGGTCCGTTTAGCGATACGTTACGGGGGTGAAGCTCACGATCCGGAACGCGCTTCCGGGGCTGAGCATCCGCTTGCGCAGATAGACCCCGCCCCCTTCGCGCTGGTCGCCGGCCTCACCGGCACCGGTGTTGCCTTCAATGGTTACGCCGGCCTGGCCCTCCCAGGAGACGACCAGGCCCGCATGCCCCTGGAGATCCTCCGGGGCCCGCTTCGCCTTCCAGATGACGATGGTGCCCGGCGGAATCGGCACGGTGCCGCGCTGGACGACGTTCGCGCGGATGCTGCCTCCCCGGACCGCGAAGGCGTCGGCGTCGTCGGCAAGGACGATACTGTGGGCGTCGTCGATGAACTGGCGGGCCGCGGCCGTCCGCTTTGTCGGGAAGGCAACGCCGTCGCCGGCGATGTTCAGGCAATACGAAACGAAGGCGGCGCAGTAGGGGTAACTCTTCCAGTCTCCGGAGGCGTCCTGCTTCGGCGCGAGTCCGACGGCCGCGAGGAACGACTCGACTTCCGGCCCACGGTTCGAGTCCTTCGGCTGCTCCGTCACCCCGATAAACCGGTGCGCCACCTCCAGGTGGGGGGGCATCGGGGGCACTTCCGGGACCACCTCGGCCGGCGTTTCCGGCGCGGCTTCAGCCTCGACCTGGGGCGCGGCCATCGTTCGTGTCGCGACCGGCGGCAGCGGCCGCGGATTCAGGGCCGATTGCCCGACATGGATCTCGCGGGCGACATTCGCCAGCGTGTCGGTGGGGGCGATGTCGGGGTCCCGGCCGGCGGAGTGGTCGTTTACCCTGTTCGGGGCGCAGCCGGCGGTGCTAAGCAGTAGCCACGCAAGCAGCCACGAGAATCGCATAGGCGAGAAAGAAGATGCTGACCGCGATGTTGCCATTTTTGAGCTCTTGAATGGTTTCGATGTCTCTGAGTGCCCACACGTCGAAGAGGTAGAAAAGGAACATGCCGATGAATACCTTGGCTAGCGCTACCGCGAACGCGGAGAATTCCACGGCGTAGTTAAACGTGTACCAGACGCTGATAACAGCGGCGATGCCCAGTAACAGGAAAAATTGCCAGACTTTCATGGGGATTGGACCTCTTCAGGGTGGGTGATCGAGCGACAACACACGGCTACCATGCCATGCATCCTGATCGGAATATAGCTTTTTCGCGATGAGGGGCAAATCGAGGAGTAAAATACCCGCTCCGTCGTGGTTCCACCGCCGCGAAGTCGCTACATCCTTCACACCACATGCTCAAAAAACGGCTCACACAGACCCGCCTCGTTGTTGCCGCCGTGTTGGCGCTCACCGCCGGCCTCCCGGCCCCCGTCGGCGCCCAGGCGCCCGAGCAACGGTTTTTCGACTGGACGGAGCTGCCCTTCGGCGACGATGAATACGTCCTCCGCCGCCAGGGCATCGCCCGCCAGCTGGTGGCCGGCGGCGGCGGCGTGCTGCTTGTGCCGGCCCGCGACGGGGCTTCCAACGGTGAGACCTTCCGGCAGTTGGACGACTTCATGTACCTCACCGGACTCGAGGTCCCGAACGCGATGCTTGTGGTGGACGCGGACGCGCGCGAGATCGTGCTCTTTATGCCGGAGTGGGATGCCCGATTTGAAAACTCGGCGCGTCCAAACGACTTTCCCCGCCGGCCGCTCCTGGGCGACTCGCTCTTCGCGCAACGCACGGGCTTGATGCTCCTCCCGCTGTCGCGCCTCCAGGAGACCCTCGCCGCCTGGGCCAGCGCGGGGCGGACGCTTTATGTCAACGCCGGCGCGCCGGGACCCATCGAGCCCGTGGAGGTCGGCTACTTCGCCCACTTCTCGCCGGGCGACCATCTCATCTATTACCTGCAAACGGCCTTTGGCGGCGCCCGGCTCGCCAATGCCTACCCGATGCTGGCGCGGCATCGCATGGTGAAGTCGACCGCGGAGATCGCCCGGATGCACGCCGCGGCCCGGCTCACGGGAAACGCCATCGCCCGCGCCGCGCAGGCCGTGAAGCCGGGGGTGACGGAGCGCGATATGGAGGCCGTTATTGAAGTGGCCTGTAAGGAAGGCGGCGGCCAGCGGATGCCCTTCGCGCCCATCGTGAAGTCGGGCCCCAACGCCCTGTGGCCCTGGCGCATCCTCGCCGCGCACTACAACCGCCGCAACCGGGCCCTGCAGGCCGGCGAGGTGGTGGTGTTCGACGTGGGATGCGAGGTGGGATATTATGTGGGCGACGTGGGGCGCACGCTGCCCGTATCCGGCACCTTCACCGAGGCCCAGCGCAAGGCCCTCGACCTCCAGCGCGCCGTTTCGGATGCGATGATCGCGGCCGTGAAACCCGGCGCCACCTTCGCCGCTGTCCAGCAGGCCGGCCTGGACGCCATGCCGGCGGAGGCGAAACCGTTCATGCAGGTGGGCGACTTCTTCGGCCACGCCATCGGGATGAGCGCCGGCGACCCGTTCCGGCTCGACTTGCCGCTCGAAGCCGGCATGGTCTTCACCATCGAACCCTGGTACTACAACCACGCCGCCGGCCTGGGTGTCTTTCTAGAAGATGTGATCCTCGTCACCGAGACCGGCGCCGAAAACCTCACGGATTATCTCCCCAGAACTCCGGAACGGCTGGAGAAACTGATGAAGGGAGAGATCGACCTGGTGGATTGACGGTTGCGACGTAGCCATGCGAAGCCCGGACAATGTTTTTGGATGGGCTCCCCATCCGACTGCACAGTCTCATCTCCATGTAGTATTTTCGGCCGTCCTTTCTCCTCCCACCACACGGCCCGTATGATCCTCGATTCCATCGCCTCTACCGTCCAACTCGCCAACGACGTTCCCATGCCCTGGCTCGGCCTCGGCGTTTTCCGCACCCAGGAGGGTGAGGAAGTCGAACAATCCATCCAGTGGGCGCTCGACGCCGGCTACCGAAGCATCGACACCGCGCGCATCTACGCGAACGAGGTCGGCGTCGGACGCGCCATCCATCGAAGCGGCGTCCCACGGACCGAGGTGTTCGTCACCACCAAGGTCTGGAACTCCGACCAGGGCTACGCCTCCACCCTCAAGGCATTCGACGAAAGCCTGGAGCGGCTCGGGATGTCGTATGTCGACCTTTACCTCATCCACTGGCCCGTGAAGGGGAAATTTCGCGACACCTGGCGGGCGCTGGAAACGCTCTACGCCGAGGGGCGCGCCCGCGCCATCGGGGTGAGCAACTTCCTGGTGTCTCATCTGGAAGAACTGCGGGTGGGGGCCTCGGTGGTCCCGATGGTGAACCAGGTAGAATTCCACCCGTACCTCCAGCAGCCGGCGCTCCAGGATTTCTGCCGTAAACACGGCATCCGCCTCGAAGCCTGGAGCCCGATCATGAAAGGCGAGGCGGTCTCCGAACCGACCCTCGCGGCCATCGGCCAACGGCACGGGAAAAATGGCGCGCAGGTCGCGCTCCGCTGGATCCTCCAGAAAGGCGTCGTGGCCATCCCAAAATCGGTGAAGAAAAACCGGATCGAGGCGAATGCCGATATCTTCGACTTCGAGCTTACGCCGGACGAGATGCACCAGATCGACGGCCTGGATCGGCATCACCGCTACGGTCCGGATCCGGATAATTTTAATTTCTAGCGGGCGTTACACGCGGCGAGTAGAGACGCAATATATTGCGTCTCTACGGTGTGAAAACCGGTATTTTCGCCTGTTTATGACCGCCGCTGCGTAACGCCACTTTTTAAGATGACCCATCGCCCCGCCACGTTCTTCTGGCCCCCGGCCCTCGTCATGCGCTGGGCTGTTTTCTGCGTCCTGCTCGCCGCCGGCTGCGCGGACGAGCCAGGCCCGGTCGGGCCCGAACTGGAAGGCGGCGTCATTCCCATCACCTTCCGGGTGGAAGATCGGCAGGTCTTCGAGAAGGAAACGATCGTCTACCGTACCGCCGGCGCGGGGCATCCCGATCCCGCCTCGTTCACCCTCCGCGCCGCCCAGGGCGCCCTGCTGCGGACGCTGCTGCCGGCGCTGGAGGAGGCCGACTTCGATCAGTATGCCGGCGACGCCGGGTACACGCCTCTCGCCGCCGATCACGTCGCGGTGGTGTATGCGTATTTCGGCTTTCCAGGGCTGTTCGCACCATAAAAAAAGCCCCGAGACCACTGGGTCGCGGGGCTTTAAAGGAAACGTGGCGTCACGTGAGCAGCGTCACTTGAGCACCGTCACCGTGATCTTCTCCGACATCACCGGCGGGTCGTGCGGGACGTGGCTTTTATCGCCCAGGGCAATCTGCAGGGTGTAGGTGCCCGGCTCCAACTCCAGCGTCACTTCCGTCTGCCCCTTCCCGAAGTGACGATGGCGGTCGTCTGTGGGGATGGGCATGCCCAGCGATTCGAGTTGATCGACGTTGATCAGCAGGTGGTGGTGGCCCGAATCGGGGAAATCGATGCCCGCCGGCGCGATGCCCATGCCCTTGAGGCCGAACTTGACCGTGACGGGCCCGCTGATTTCAGCGCCGTTTTCCGGGGTGATGAAGTACGCGGTCGCGCCGGCCGGGGACGGCGTACGCGGCATCTGAGCCAGGGCCGGCGATGCCAGTGCGAGGAGCAAAAGAATAATGAGGGTAGATTTCATGAGGTAGAATTCAGAGAACGGGTGCGTCAGGGCTAAGGATGGCCATTACCGCTACTCGTCGTCCCCGCGAACGCGGGGATCCACGCAACCAACCTATCGTGCATGGATCCCCAATCGAGTGGGGGATGACGAACGTGAATGACAACTGTTTGTGGCGTACCGGGGTTGATAGCTCGGTGGCCTACGTATATGACGACCCGTGTATTACGTTTCTGGCCGTCGTCAAAAGCGTCATTGGGCGGGTTTCAGGCTGATCGCGTCGGCGGTGGGGAAATTGGCCGGCACGGGGATCGTCACATTCCCCGTCGCCAGCCACTCGACACTCCGGTTGAGTGCCGTCCGGAAGCCGATGTCGTAGAAGGCCTGCTCGTCCTCCTGGTCGGGCCAGTGGTGGCCAGGAAGGAACGTGAGGACTTTGCCCTCGCCGTAGGGAATCCACCAGATCATGAGTTCGTGGTTGCCGGTGCCGCCCCAAGTGGTGTCCGAATAGGCGGTGGCGAGGATGTTCATGTTGGCCGCCGGCCCGCGCTGGCCGTGGTACAGTTCGTCTTGCGGGTGGAGCCAGGTTTCCGGGAGGCCCTGCATGATCGGATGCGCGGTGTCGCGGACACGGATCTGCCAATCGTGCACTTTGCCATGGCCGGCGCCCCGGCCCTCGCCTGGCGGGACACGAACGACGGCGTCGGTTGAATCGAGGTATACCGTCGTGCCGTCTTCAGGCCGGCGCCAGAGCATCCCGACCATCTCTTCATAGGCCGTCCACCCCGGGAATGGGTTGTTGGAGGCGTGGACCATCAGGGCGTTGCCGCCGCCGCGGATGTAGTCCTCAAACGCCGTCTTGACGCGGTCCGGCCACATTTCACCGTTGTAATCTAACACGACCACATCGTGCCCCTCAAAGTCGGGGTCCCAGCTCTCCCAGGCCTCTGGCGGACTCCCTTTGGGCGGGGTGAGGGTGGTCGCTACGCCGAAGATGCCCGGTTCGGTGAGGATGTCCAGCAGGAGGATGTTGGTCTCCTCCCAGGCGTGGTTGTTCTGGCCGCTGAGGAAGAGAACCGCCGTTGGGGGCAGTGGCGGATCCGAGGCCGGCTGGCAGGCGGAGGCGATCAGGGCCGCGAGCGCAAGGCAGACGGCCGGCAGGCGGAGGGCGAGGGTACGCATCGGTGAGCGGGGAAGGATGGAGGGGGAAGATCAAGTATAGGGGACGCACACGGGTTAATGCAAGGACAGGCCGAACGCACCACTCATCCCCGCTCACGCAAGATCACATGCGCCGCCAGCCGGCCCAGCGGCTCGGGCAGCAGGCGAGAGACGAAGTGGTAATACCAGGTTTTCCAGCCGATGCGCCAGTGGAGCCGGCGCCAGAGAATGCGACGACCGCGAGCGGCTTTCCACACAATCCCGGCGATCCGATCCACCGTCAGCCGGACATCGGCGGACTTCAACCCCGCCCACTGCGCCGAGGCGGTGTCCGCGAGGCCAGTCCGCACCCATATTGGCATGAGGTCGCACACGGCGATGCCGTGGGGCCGGAGCGCGATATCGAGCCCCTGGGTGATGCTGCGGACGGCCATTTTCGAGGCGGCGTAAGCGACGAGGTTGGGATGACCGTGGATGGCGCTGGCCGACGACATGGTGATCACCCGCGCCGGCTTCGAAGCCTTCAGCAGGGGGAGGGCCTGGAGGGTAGTGTTGAGCACGCCCCACACGTTGATGTCGATCACGCGCCGTTGTTCGGCCGCCGGTATCGACTCAAACGCCCCGGCACGGACGATGCCGGCGTTGTTGAACAACACATTCATCCGACCGCCGGTGTGCTCCCCGAAATGCGCGACGGCCCGCTGCATACTCGCCTCGTCGCACACGTCGGCTTCGCCGGCCGAGCAGCGGTGGCGGCCCATGGCATCGGCCAGTGCATTGACGCTGGCGCCGTCGATGTCATACAATCCGACGAACCAGCCTTTCTCAGCAAACAGCAGCGCGGTTGCCCGGCCGATGCCGGCGGCCGCGCCGGTGATAAAAATGGCGGGCTGAAGCGCGGTCACGGGCGAGGAGGGGCTCAGGTGGGGGTGGGATACGTGGAGTCGACCGCCATCGCGGCTTCCAGCAAGGCGTAGGCGGCTTTGGCGTAGGGCATCAGCGAGAACATACTGCCTTTTTTCAGACGCAGCTTGCCAGAGAGCAGGGTGGTCATGGGGTCGACGCGGCGGTCGAGCAGACCGCGCCAGGCCTCGAGCGGTCCGGTCACCACATACGGCACGTTCGCTTCATCGCTCACGTCCGCTATGCGGACGCCCTTGCACCGGCCGGCCTCAAGATCGAGGTACAGGGCGCGGTCCATCGGGATGCCATGCTCCCGATCGGCCTCCAGGATAAACACCATCGGGTTTTTCCACGAGGCGGCGGCTGTATGGTAGGATTCGGACGACTCCAGCCGGCCGCACCAGTCGGCCGCCCAGGCGGCGGTAAATACTTCGGGCATGGGGGGTTAGCTTTTTGCGTGCTCGAGTTCTGCCTTTAGATACGCCGGCAGCCGATGCGTTCCAAACGGAGGCGCAACGATATCGGTGGTGTTGACCCGTTCGAAAAACGCCAGCACCTGGCTCAAACGAGGATCAAACGGTGTGATCATCAGCCGGTTTATGCCCATCACGAATCGAGGCAGTTTGACGTACCGCGGCTTTTTATGTGCGGCGGCGAAGGCGATATCAAACACCTCCTGGCGGGTGAAGATGTCCGGCCCGCCGATGGGGACGACGGCTTCGCCGGCTTCGATGGCGTTCACGCACGCCTCGGCGAGATCGGCCTCGTGGATGGGGTTCGTGCGGGCGGATCCGTCACCGATGAGCGGGGCCACGCCATAGCGTACGATGCGGGGGATGACGGAAAACGCGGAGAAATAGCCGGTCGGCTGCAGGATCGAATACGCCAGTCCGGAATCCTGGAGCGCGTCCTCGAATTCGATGTGCGCCCGAATGTAGCTGAGATGGATCAGGTCGGGCGTCCGGAATACGGAGGCGTACCCGAACCGCGTGACGCCGGCGGCCTTTGCTGCCGTGAGCAGATTGAGGTTGCCGCGGTAGTCGATCGCGCGAAAGTCCGGCGACCAGAGCATCGGGCTCATGGATAACGAAGCGCCAACCGTGGAAAACACGGTGTCCACCCCGTCGCAGGCGGCTCGCATGGCCTCGGTATTACGAATATCCGCCACGCGATGCTCGTCCGTTCCCTCCGGCGCGGCGCCGGCCAATCGGCACAACGTCCGCACCCACCACCCCCGGCGCTTGAACTGGCTCACCAGCTGCCGGCCCAGAACACCCGACGCGCCGGCTACCAGCACGCGACCACGCGATGAACCCGCCATAGTATCTGTGAGGTCGTTGAAAGAGAACAACGCCTC
The DNA here is from genome assembly GCA_034439735.1 of Rhodothermales bacterium. NCBI lineage: Bacteria > Pseudomonadati > Rhodothermota > Rhodothermia > Rhodothermales > Rhodothermales bacterium. The sequence continues at coordinate 13,288 of JAWXAX010000232.1, forward strand.
AAAGGTAAAAGGGAAAAGGCAAAAGGCAAAAGGTAAAAGGCAAAAGGCAAAAGGTAAAAGGCAAAAGGCAAAAGGGAAGTCAACGCGCACAAGTCAGATCAATCCCTTTTACCTTTGCCCTTTTACCTTTTACCTTTGCCCTTTTACCTTTTACCTTTGCCCTTTTACCTTTTACCTTTGCCCTTTTACCTTTTACCTTTGCC
>JAWXAX010000233.1 GCA_034439735.1 Rhodothermales bacterium
AACGCGATTCTGCGTTAAAAAACGCCATCGACGCGTCTTAGAAAGGTCCTTCACTGCGTTCAGGATGACATGCGCGCTGTGTGCGCGTAACGTCAGTTACGAAGTAATCCAAGCAATTCTGGAAGAATGGTATGGATCCCCAATCGAGTTGGGGAAGACGAACTGGGGGCGTTTGCTAAATCTCAAAAGTTTCTCAACCCATCAAAGAAGACACACTAACAGCAAGCGGCTGGCGCCACCGGCACCAACGTGCGGAGACGTAGCGTATGGATGAAACAAGACAACGTTACCTCTCACGTCTGCCAGATCTGCCCCGATGGGTAGAGACGCGCGACGTGCTGTTGAGGGAGGGTGCCAGGCTACTTGAGCATCCGAGTCGGAACGGCTTCGTAGTTCGGAGCGCGGATGATGGTTCGGGTTCCGCGGTTGGGGATCCGGAACCCGACGCCCTTGCCTTGGCCGCTGGTCAGCGGCTTTGTTGTTGTGTAAAGAAGAGCCTCGCCCTCACAAACCAGACACTCCCATGAACAAAGTGACCCCGTTCCTCATGTTCAACGACCAGCTCGAAGCGGCGATCGCGTTTTACACCGCGACGTTTCCGAACTCCGAGGTACGCCACGTCGCCCGCACGGGCAAGGACGGCCCCATCAGCTCGGCCGAGTTCGTCGTTGGGGGTCAACACTTCATGGGCTACAACGGAGGTTCGTATTTCAGCTTCTCCGAGGGGGTCTCGTTTTACGTGGACTGCGCGGATCAGGCGGAAGTGGATGCGTACTGGGACAAGCTCGTGCAGGCCGGCGCGACGCCGACGGCATGCGGTTGGATCAAAGACCCCTTCGGCCTCTCCTGGCAAATTGTCCCGAGACGATTCACCGAGCTGATCGGTGATCGGGACTCCAATAAGGTGAAGGCGGTGATGGAAGCTATGATGACGATGGTGAAGCTCGACGTGGCGGAGCTCGAGAGAGCGTATAAGGAGGCGTAGGCGTGTTCTGTCGATCGTCGGATGTAAAAAGACGATAAGCCCCCACGCCACCCTCTGGAAACTCAAATTCCCTCGGCACGGCGACGACCACGCTGGCTGCGCCTGGATCACCGTCCAGGGGCGCCTATTGGCTCACCAACACCCGGCCTCGGATCGGTTACCCGGGACTGGTCACCAGCCGGTAGAGTTCACCCGGCGAGACTTCCAAAAAGCCCCGCGTTTATGCCGGCGATGGCGGTTTGTGCCCTGGGCATATGCTGTGTACCTTGCGCCATAAAATAGGCCGTGTCGTCCCTCGCGGCACTGGGCCGAATCAGAAACCGTTGAGATTTTCTATTCTCTGCTTTTCGAGCGGCAGTTCTGTGCCTGATAGCAGTGAATTTCTGAGATCGTCTTCCTCGCGAAACGAGCGAAGCGACTAACGAAGTAAAGCGGGAAACGAGCGAAGCGACTTACGAAGTAATCCAAGCAATTCTGGAAGAATGGTATGGATCCCCAATCGAGTTGGGGAAGACGAAGAGGGAGCGTTTGCTAAATTCCAACAGTTTCTCAAGGTTTCTCTTGATGCGTCTCAGGTACATCAACACGAATGGAGTAGGATAGATGGACATGGCCATGCCTGAATACCGAAGCGAGGTGCTCTTAGAGCTGGAGCAGATTCCTCCCGAGTTCTTGCCGGCTTTTCTCAAGCTGGTTCGTGCCTTTCGCGAAGGGGTCACCTTTCCTACCGCGCAGGATAGCTTCCGGCAGGGATGGAACGAGGCGTTGAGTGCTCAGACCCGTCCTGTATCCAAGCTGTGGAAGGATCTCGATGTCGAGTGAGACCCCCCGGCAGGTCGATGTAGCGTTCACGCTGGAATTCAAACGCAACATCCGGCTACTGGACAGACGATGAGCCTCTACGCCCCCCTCTGAAAGCTGAAATTCCCTAGACACGGCGACTACCACGCCGGCTGCGACGGGATCACCGTCACCGCCCAGGGGGTGCCGGCGCCTATCGGTTCTCCAACACCCGGCTTCGGATCGGACGGGTTGGTCTCAACGACAGGGCGGCCGGTCGCCTTGAGGCTGGTTGCCGGCCAAAAGGGTTGAGGTCACCCGGCGGGACCTTTGTGTAACACATCGTTTTGGCCGGCGAAGGGCGGTTGTGCCTCAGGTATCCGCTGCGTACCTTGCGCTATGAGAGAGGCTGTTTCGCCCTTCGCGGCGCAGCTCAGCCGTTGGACGAAGCACGCACGTTTGAGCATGAAAACATCTCTTCCGGCTGGGATTTCATGGGTGATGACGATGCTCGTGTGCCGCGACGCGGCCGCCGAGGTTGAATTCTGCAAGGTGACGTTCGGAGCGTCTGAGTTGAACGTGCGACCTGGACCCGATGGACGAGTTGCGCACGCACTGCTGTCGATCAGTGGAACCCATGTGATGATCGAAGCGGAATGGCCGAGTCTGGCGAGCCGTGCTCCACAGCTCGATGGATCTTCTCCGGTGGTGATTTTCGTCTACGTGGAGGACGTCGACTCCACCCTCGAGCGAGCGGTAGGAGCGGGCGCGAGGGTTCTGCTGCCATTACAGGACCAGTTTTGGGGTGATCGCACATGCCGTATCATGGATCCGTCCGGTCACGTATGGACGATCGCGACGCGGGTCGAAGAGACGTCTGCCGAGGAGCGAACGAAGCGATGGTCAACGATAGTGAAGCCGAAAGGTTAAGAACGCCCAACAAAATCGCTGGACCGAACGCGGGCGGGCCGCGTCAGTTGCCAATTCGGACGCCAAGGGCCGCCCGCGTCGGTCGGTTCCGTCTGTTATGCTCCCCCTGGAATAAGAAGATGAGCCTCTACGCCACCCTCTGGAAACTGAAATTCCCGCGGCACGGTGATTACCACGCCGGCTGCGACTGGATCACCGTCACCGCCCAGGGGTTTCCGGCGCACAATCGGTTGGTTGCGGAGATATACACACCGTAGGGGGCGTGAAGCTGCATTTTGAGGATGGCGCTTCTTCCACGTTACCCTAAAACGAAAACCATCGTGCACTCGCGCCAAGTACACACGGGCCATTCGATCCCATGCGACTACTCATTTTCGGCAATTCCGGTTCAGGTAAGAGCACCTACGCACGCGCTATTTCAGCACGACACGGGCTGCCGCATCTCGACCTGGATTCTATCGTCTGGGAGCCCGAGCAGATCGCCGTGCAGCGGCCCGAGGAGGATATCGCGGCCTCGCTGGCCGAGTTTATTTCCCGCAACGCCACCTGGGTCATTGAGGGCTGTTATGGGGAGTTGGTCCAATCCGCGTCGGCGCACTGCACGGAACTTATCTTCCTCAATCCTGGCGTCGAGGCCTGCCTGGCCAACAACCTCCGACGCCCCTGGGAGCCTCACAAGTACGCCTCCCTTGATGAACAAAACGCCATGTTGTCGGCTTTACAGGCATGGGTAGCAGGTTACTACGAGCGAGACGATGCCTGGTCATACAAGGCGCATCGCGCTGTGTTTGATGCCTTCCCAGGTGTAAAAGTCGAACACATCGAGGCGACCGAGTATACGGTTTAACCGGGCGCCAAAACCGAATCCGACTTCGGAACAGGGGTGTGGCGCCGTTTCGTGGTCGTGCTGTGAGAGCCCATGCACCCGAACCCAGCTTACCCTCTTCGTCCCGCCGGCGCCCGGCGCGTTGCTCGAGGCCCATCGCCGGCGGCTCGACCCCGTCCAGGCCGGCCTGATCGCCGCCCATGTCACCCTGTGCCGCGAGGACGAAATCGCGCGCCTCGATCCGCAAATCCTCCGCCACCGCATCGCCTCCCGGCAGCGATGCAAGGATAGCCGGCTCTATCCGGGTATTGTGTCATGCATGGGTCGCCGTTACATTGTAACCGGGCGCTCCGCGCATGGCGTCGGCGCTCACACGAACACGTGGTCCGTCGCGCCCTCGATATCAACCCCCTGGAAGCATGGGCAAGCGCTAATGGAGTACGTATCAGATCGACCTATCGATCATCGAGGCACGCCTCAACGTCGGAAGCTGTTCACGGCTCGAGCGGTCCGACTCATCTGCGCTACGTTCCTGTACGGCGCTGTCTTTGCGTTTACCCCCGCGGCTGCCCAACAGGTGGATAGTAGCGAGCTTAACCCGGCGCCGGCGCAAGCGTTGGATGGCATACCCGAACCCCCGGGTAGGGTTGAACTCCAACCCGTCGCCGGCGATGACGAGATCAGGCAACGCATCGCGGATATTCTCACAACGACAGGATGGTTCGGCGAGCCCGAAGTCACTGTCGAGCAAGGAATCGTTTTCCTGAAAGGAACGACGGACACCGACGAATACAGGCAGTGGGCCGGAAATCTGGCGAGGAATACGGTAGGCGTGGTTGCCGTCGTTAATCAAATCGAAATGACCCCCAGCAGGATTTGGGATTTCGACCCCACCTTTCAGGTCATGGACGATTTAGCGCGACGATTCGTTCGGTTGCTGCCCCTGATCGTGGTGGCATTGGTCGTCATCGCCATTTCGTGGTTCCTCGCCAGGTTTACTGTGCGTGTACTGCGTCGTTGGCTCCTCGATCGATCCCTCACCCGTCTATTACGCGAAGTACTGGCCCGCGCCGGCGGTATCCTTGTCATGCTTGCGGGTCTCTACCTTGTGCTCCGCATCGCCGGACTCACCCAACTCGCGCTTACGGTGGTGGGCGGCACCGGCCTGCTGGGCCTGGTGCTGGGCATCGCCTTCCGCGACATCACCGAAAATTTCCTCGCCAGTCTCTTTCTAAGCTTGCAGCAGCCGTTTCGTGAGGGCGATCTGGTGGAAGTAGCCGGCGTGACGGGTTACGTGCAGCGACTGACCTCCCGCACGACTGTTCTGATGACACTTGATGGCAATCAGGTGCAGGTACCCAATTCGACCATCTTCAAAAGCACGATCCGCAACTTCACTAGCAACCCCAATCGCCGGGAAGATTTCGTCGTGGGGATCGGCTACGACGACTCCATCCCTCATGCGCAGGAAGTCGCCTTGAAGGTGCTCGCTGAACATCCGGCCGTTTTGGATGAGCCCGAGCCGCTGGTGCTCGTGGAAAACCTGGGATCGTCCACGGTGAACCTGCGTGTTTATTTCTGGCTCGATGGAGGTCAACACAGCTGGTTAAAAGTGAAATCGTCTGTCATCCGGCTCGTCAAGCGGGCCTTTCAGGAAGCCGGAATCTCGCTGCCGGACGAAGCCCGCGAACTCATCTTCCCTCAGGGTGTACCTGTACACATCATAGAAAGCGCAGGGTCTACCGAGCCAGCCGCCCCAACCCGGGCGAAGCCACCTGTCGAGCCCAAAACCGTGGCGACCAGTGGGGAGGCAAGCCTGCAAAGCGATGCCGGGGAAATCAAAGAACAGGCACGTAAATCCTGGACTCCCGGGGAGAATCTCTTAACGCCGACGTCGTTTCCGGATCCCACGTGAACGCGATTGAGAGACGATCACAGAGGGTGTGGAATCTGTATGGGAATCGCTGGAGTCTGCTTTTCAACGACGCAACGGCTCATGTGCCAGGATATCCGAATATGTGGGATCGACTGAGTTTCGTCATCAAACGTCTTCGTGAGCGCTTATGGATCAAACCGCTCATTGAACCGCCCCGGATTTGCCGGAGACTCCAACATTTGAGAACTTGGAGTCATGGACAAGCGCACAAGGTACTCCCCCGAGGTCCGCGAGCGGGCCGTACGCATGGTGTTCGACCACCAGCATGATCATCCCTCCCAGTGGGCGACGATAGCATCCGTTGCCCAGAAGATTGGCTGTACACCCGAGACGCTCCGTCAATGGGTACGGAGCCAGGAACGGGACGAAGGCCGTAGGCCGGGTCCGACGACGGACGACCGCTCTCGGCTGAAAGAGCTCGAACGCGAGAACCGCGAGCTTCGTAGAGCTAACGAGATTCGTAGAGCTAACGAGATTCTGCGCAAGGCGTCAGCCTATTTCGCATTGGCGGAGCTCGACCGCCGACAGAGACGGCGATCGACGATCGCCTAATGGTTAGGTTCATCGACGACCATAGAGCCCTGTACGGAGTCGAGCCGATCTGCGCGGTCTTGCCGATCGCTCCGTCGACCTACCATGCCCATAAGGTTCGCCAGGCGGATCCGGCGCGTCGTTCCGTCCGGGCGCAGCGCGACGAGAGGCTCCGTGGCGAGATCCAGCGCGTCTGGGATACCAACTTCCAGGTCTACGGTGCGCAGAAGGTATGGCGTCAGTTAGATCGAGAAGGGGTCGTCGTGGCCCGCTGTACCGTAGAGCGGCTGATGCGTACGCTAGGCCTTTGTGGCGCCGTGCGAGGCCGCCGGGTGAAAACGACCGTGCCGGCGGACGTGGCGGATCGGCCGCAGGATCTCGTCCAGCGCAACTTCACGGCCGTGCGCCCCAACTTGGCGATGGAACATCGCCGAATATGGGTTTCGGATTTCATGTACGTGGCCACCTGGCGCGGCTTCGTCTATGTGGCCTTTGTGATCGATGTCTTCTCCCGACGGATCGTAGGTTGGCGTGTGTCGAGTTCGCTGAAAAGCGATCTCGTCCTTGATGCCCTCGAGCAGGCGATCTACGAGCGGGACGACGCGGAACGCGATCGATTGATTCATCACAGCGACCGTGGCGTCCAATATTTGTCGATCCGGTACACCGAGCGGTTGTCCGAGGCCGGCATAGAGCCCTCGGTAGGCAGCCGGGGCGACTCACTTGCCGAAGTACTTCGGCAAACAATGCGCTGGCTGAATCCGTGATCGGCCTGTACAAGACGGAAACGATCCGCCGGAAGGGGCCGTGGCGCGGCCTCGAAGACGTCGAGTTCGCCACGCTTGAATGGGTATGGTGGTTCAACCATCATCGACTTCTCGAGCCACTCGGTTATCTTCCCCCAGTTGAATACGAGAATAAGTATCACCGCCGCCAGGAGAATCAGCATCTCGAAGCGGTACTCAACTAACCTAGTCTCCGAAAAACTCGGGGCGGTTCAGTATGTTCAGGACATGCTCGGCGATAATAGCGATGACGACTGAGGAACGCCTGTAGCGTACGGCATATAACAAACCATCGCCGGCGAGACCCAGAGTACGCGGTTGACAACAAGCTCGAAAAGTTTGCGGAAGCGTACATCAACGAAGCACTGGTGAGCGCTGATCACAATCAATGTTGCACCGTTTAGCCATCGTCTCGCCCACGGGGGTGAGCCATAGATAGAAGACCGAAGTTATACCTATGAAGCACACATCCTTACGGGCGCAGGCGTTGGGCCTTGCCGGCTGGCTGGCCGGCAGTTTCGTCACAGCCGCCATCGGAGGCCTCGCGTCCGTGCGGGCGGCTGTGTTTTACAACGAGATCATTCAACCCCCCTGGGCGCCACCCGCGTGGCTGTTTGGTCCGGTGTGGACCATCCTCTACATTCTCATGGGTACCGCCGCCTGGCTGATCTGGCGGAAACACGGTTTCCGCGGGGCGGCCACCGCGCTTACGTTGTTTGTCGCGCAGCTGTGCGCAAACGCGTTGTGGACCTGGCTCTTCTTCGCGTGGCGGCAAGGGCCCCTCGCGCTCGCGGAGATCATTGTGCTCTGGTTACTCATCGCCGCCACCATCGGCGCATTCTGGCGGTTGGACCGCATCGCGGCGCTTTTGTTGGCGCCCTATTTTGCCTGGGTTACCTTCGCGACCGCCCTGAATTATGCGCTGTGGCGTCTTAATCCAGCGCTATTAGGGTAGGGATTCCACACGCCGGCCACCTGGAACGCTCGGGAATGGCGACAATCAACGCCGCGGAAACGACCCTTATGATGCATGGAATCATCGACACACTCGCTCTCGCGATCGTTTTGCTATCCGCCCTCTATCTGGTGTCGCTTGCCGTTGTTTCATTCGCACGGCCGGCCCGTGCGTCAACCTATCTCCTGGGCTTCGCGGGATCAGCGTTGGCCCACTACGTGGAGTTGGGGATCCGGATTATTGCCGGCGCCGCCTTCGTGTTTCGTGCGCCCTATATGGTATTCTCCGATTACTTCGCCGTTTTCGGCTGGATCCTCCTCGTTACCACGGCCGGACTCATGCTTGTTCCATGGCAATGGCACCAAGCGTTTGCCCGGAGAGCGGTTCCTTATGCTGTCCAAAGACTTACCCTTGTAGCGGCCTCGTCTTTGGTAGCCGGCGGCTTCATCTTCTACGCGGCGTTGCGTTGAAGAGGCGGCCAATCCGTCACGTTGTCCGAATACTGCTGCGGCGGCGATCGATCATCCGAAGCGTTTTAAGAATTGGCATCAGCTTTCGATGGATACAGAAGCGAAACTGCGCGCCATCAAGGTGATCCATACGTTGGTGTGGGCCGTCTTCGCGGGTTCCATATTGGCCGTCCCTGTCGTGGCGTTCCTCGGTAACCTCCCGGTCGCGTGGAGCCTCATTGGATTCGTGTTCCTGGAAGTCGTTGTGCTGGTGGCCAACCGCATGACGTGCCCGCTAACCGATGTCGCCGGCCGCTATACGGCCGAACGCCAGGAAAACTTCGATATTTATTTGCCGCGATGGTTGGCTCGACACAACAAGACCATCTTTGGTGGGCTCTATCTTGCAGGTATCGTTTACACCGTATGGGTGTCGGTTCAGGCCGCTGCTTGATGTTCATTTCATGCTCGTCGCGGTAGAGTCAAGTGCCGTTTGGCCACGAGGAATCATCAATACACTTACGAAATGCGACCCCGTCTCTATTCCATCAACATCACTCTGGACGGATGCTGCGACCATCGCGCCATCACGCCGGACGAAGCGATGCAACGGAAACCCGATCGTCGGCTACAGCAAACCAAAGGCAGGGATCCGGCTCATGTTCTGGAGCGGGGCGGATTTTGATGAACCCGGCCTCGACGTGGTGGGCAAAAAGTTTAAGGATGCCTCCGTGTTTTACAACGACGCCTCCGAAGTCGCGGCCGGCGATGTACGGCGGTGGCTCGGGAAAGCGCGGGAGATCCAGTGGGATTACAAGCATATCGTTAAGCGTAAGGGAAAGCTTGAGCGGCTGAAATGAGATAGCCTGCCCGTCATCCCACTTTGCACGTCACGCCGGCAGACCGTATCTATCAGCCCCCACCAGCCCTTAGCCGGTCATGAACCCTCGCCTCCTTCTCCTCCTCGCCCTCCTTGCCGCGGCGTGCCAGCCGGCCTCTCCCCCCGCCACCTACCTCCTCGACGAAGCCTCTCTGCCCGACTACGAGCGCACCCTCGACCACGCCGGCCTCATGGCCGACTGGAGCGAGGAGTTCTACCACAAGGGGATGGTCACCTACCGAAACGCCTGCTACAGCTGCCACGGCGACACCGAACAACCGGGCTCCATCCCCAACTCCCGCCAGTTCTGGCAGGAGGCTTTCAAGAACGGCGCCGATCCCCACGCCATCTACCAGACCCTCACCCGCGGCTATGGGCTCATGCCGCCGCAGATGCGCCTCACTCCACGCGAGAAGTACGAGGTCATCCACTTCATCCGCGAGGAGTTTCTCAAGGAGCATAATCCAGACCAGTACGTCCCGATCACCGACGCCTACCTCGCCGGCCTCCCCGCCGGCGACACCCTCGGGCCCGATCCGCAGCCCTACCAGCCCTGGGCCGAGATGGACTATGGCGACTTCCTCATCCACACCTACGAACTCGCCAATTCGGACGACCCGCCGCGCGGTATCTCGGGCGGACGCAGCCCCCTGCCCAACGAGGACTTCCGCGACGTCAACTTCGCCTACAAGGGCATCGCCATCCGCCTCGATGAGGGCGAGGGCGGCGTGGCCGCCGGCAAGGCCTTTGTCCTGTTCGATCACGACCTGATGCGCCTCACCGGGTTCTGGACCGGCGAGGGGTTCATCGACTACGAGGGCATCCTCCTCAACGACCGGCACAACATCTTCCCGCGCACGGTCGGCACCATCCAATTTGAAAACCCCATCACCCCGGGATGGGCCAACCCGGCCACCGGCGGCTTCGCCGACCCCCGGTTCGTGGCCGTCGACGGCCGGCCGTTCGGTCCGCTCCCCCGCGACTGGGCGCACTACAAAGGATTGTACCGTCACGGCAGCCGCGTGGTCATCGCCTACTCGGTGAGAGATACGCAGGTGCTGGAGTCGTACGACCTGGAGCAGGATGGCGTGGCGCCCATCGTGAGCCGGACGCTGAACATCGGCGCGGCGTCCTCACCGCTGACCATGCGGATAGCGCCGGCGGAGGCGGCGGTCCATGTCGCGGGGGCGTCCACGGCCGTCGAGCAGGGCTTCCACGTGCTGAAGGTGCCGGTTGGCACACCGGTCAACGTCAAGATCTGGATGGCCGCCAGCGGCGTGGATGTCGCCGCGGCGGCGCGTGCCGGCGATCCGCCCGATGACCTGACTCGCTACACACAGGGCGGGCCGGCGCATTACACCGAAGTGCTCTCCTCGCCCATCATCCCGGGCGACGACACACACGCGTACGCCGTGGACGTGCTCACCCTCCCGCAGGACAACCCCTGGAAAAGCCGTATGCGCCCCACGGGCATCGACTTCCTCCCGGGTGGCGACGAGGCCGTCGTGACCACCATCGACGGGGAGGTGTGGCGCCTGGAAGGCATTACGCGGGATGAGGGCACCATCCAGTGGCGCCGCATCGCGACGGGGCTCTTCCAGCCACTCGGCGTGAAGTATCACGACGGGGCGATCTATGTGGGATGCCGGGACCAGATCGCGGTGTTGCGCGATTTGAATGGCGACGGCGAAACCGACTTCTACGAGAGCTTCAACAGCGACCATCAGGTGACGGAGCATTTCCACGAGTTTGCGATGGGGCTCCAGACCGACGCCGCCGGCAACTTCTACTACGCCAAAAGTGCCCGCCACGCACGTACCTCCCTGGTCCCTCAGCACGGCACCCTCATCCGCGTCAGCGCTGACGGCCGCACGTCCGAGATCATCGCCCGGGGATTCCGCGCGGCCAACGGCGTGCTCCTCAACCCGGACGGCTCGTTTATCGTCACCGACCAGGAGGGCCATTGGAATCCGATGAACCGGATCAACTGGGTGGAGGAGGGTGGCTTTTACGGCAATATGTTTGGCTATGGCGCACCGGCGGATTCGTCCGACGAGGCGATGATCCCCCCGCTGCTGTGGATCGACTCGAAATACGACCGCTCGCCGGCGGAGCTGCTCTGGGCCGAAAGCGACCGCTGGGGGCCGCTCGAAGGAAGCCTGCTCAGCCTCTCGTACGGCTACGGCAAGATCTTCGTCGTGATGACGCAGACGTTCGACAACATCCGACAGGGCGCCTTCGTCGAGCTGCCGGTGCCGCAGTTCCCCACGGGCATCATCCGCGGCCGGTTCAACCCGCGGGACGGGCAGCTGTATGCGCTCGGCATGTCGGCCTGGGCGACCAACCAGATGATTCAGGTGGGCGGCCTCTACCGGATTCGCTACACGGGGCAGCCCTTGCATCTGCCCACCGCGATGAAGGCCCGGACGTCGGGCATCGAGCTCACCTTCGCAGAGCCCCTGGAAAAGGCCGCCGCCGGCCCGGAGGCCTTTACTGTCACCGTGTGGGACCTCAAACGCGCCCGTACCTACGGCTCCGAGCGCCTGAACACGCAGGAACTGCGCGTCGACGGCGTCACGCTGTCGGCCGACGGCCGCACCGCGTTGATTCAAATACCCGACCTGGCGCCGACGTGGATCGTGGAGATCGCCTACGACCTGAAGGCCGCGGGTGGCGCCGCGTTCGACGGGGTGGTGCAAGGTACGGTCTATGCGCTGGAGGGCGACTCGCCAGCGTTCTGATACCCCCGATCACGGTCCGCGACATCCCTCCGGCATCATGAATAGCTCGCTCCTTTTATCTATCGGTTTGATATACGCTATCCTCACACGATCGGGCTGGCGCTCGGCGTCGCGTACGTGGTAGGATTACGCTCGACGCCGGCCGGCCTGCTCGTCCTCTTCCCAACTATCAAGGAAATGCAGGTAGATGCCTGAAATAAGTTGCTTTTTGGAATCATCATCCGGATGTATTTTGGAGAACACAACCCGCCCTACTTTCATGTCCAATATGGAGATGCCCGGGTCGTCTTCAGTATCCAGGCCCTTCGTTTGATTGAAGGAATACGGCCCCCTCGGAATATGGGTATGGTCGTCGAATGGGCTGCGCCCCATCAGGAGGCATTGAAGTGAGATGGGGAGAAGGCAAACGCGAACGAACCGCTTGATAAGATCGAGCCCTTACAGTAAGCCAGAAGATCGAGTGTAATGACAGCGGCAACCCTGTGAGCCGGCATGCTACACGCTTTCCTTCCACTGGCCGCTCTCGCCTACCCGCGGCAGCCTCCTCACGGGGCGGATGATGGTCGATAGCCCGTTGCTGATAGTTGGTTGTCCCCGCTCGACATGAGTCAGCGCAACGCGTTTGCCAGATAGTCTATGCCCGAACAACTCAGCCGGACCATTGAAGCGCTTTACCGGGCGGAATCGGGACGGGTGCTGGCAACCCTGGTGCGCCTCCTGGGCGACCTCGACCTGGCCGAGGAGGCCATGCACGAGGCATTCGCCGCGGCGCTGGAGTCCTGGTCCCGGACGGGGGTTCCGGCGAAGCCGCGGCCCTGGCTGATTTCGACGGCGCGATTCAAGGCGATCGATCAGATGCGCCGGCGCGCGCGCTTCGACAAAACACACGACGTCTTCGCTCTCGGCGCAGACCTACTGCTCAGCGCGGCATGGCCCGAAGATGCCGCTTCCGATCACGATGCGAGGGAGGACGAGGAGATCGAAGATGATCGACTCCGACTCCTCTTCACCTGTTGCCACCCTGCGTTGCCTCCGGAAGGACAGGTAGCGCTTACCCTGCGCGAAGTCTGCGGCTTGACCACACAGGAGATCGCACGGGCCTTTCTTGTCCCGCCGGCGACGCTGGCCCAACGCATCGTGCGCGCCAAGGCTGTCATTCGCGAAAGGTCGATTCCCTACCTCGTGCCCTCGCCGCGGGAATTACCCGTCCGGTTGGGAGCGGTCCTTCAGGCCGTGTATCTGATTTTCAACGAAGGGTATTCCGCGGAGACGACGCGAGTTGAATTAAGCCTTGAAGCCATCCGTCTGGGCCGGCTGCTGCTCGACCTGCTCCAGCTGCATACCATTGATGAGCCCGAAGTGTTCGGGCTGCTGGGGCTGATGCTGCTACAGGAGTCGCGCCGTGCCGCCAGAACCTCTCCCGGGGGAGACCTCATTCTGCTGGAGCAGCAGGATCGGTCGTTATGGAACCGCGAGCAGATCGCTGAAGGTGTCCTGCTCACCGAAAAGGCCCTTCAATCCCGCCGCTTCGGGGCCTATACGCTGCAAGCGGCCATTGCGGCTGTTCACGCCGGCAGTTCCTCCACGGCATCCACCGACTGGCGCGAGATTACGCGACTCTATAACCGGTTGCTGGGAATGCATCCCTCCCCCGTTGTCGAGCTCAACCGCGCCGTGGCCCTCGCCATGTGCGAGGGTCCCGAGGCCGGCCTCGCGCCTATCGACGCGTTGTTGGAGCGGGGTGGACTGGCGGAGTACCCCCTTGCCCATGCGGCGAGGGCTGATATGTGCCGGCGGCTGGGCAGAACCGATGAGGCGATGTACTCCTACGAACGAGCGCTCGCATTGACGCCACAGGAACCCGAGCGACAATTTCTGATAGAGCGGATCCGGCAGCTAAAATAAATGGTGGAGTCGCTGTCGAATTCGGATCCGCTGGACGACTAGATATAGCAGAGCGATCACGTACGTCTCTGTATTTCTGAAAACAAGCACAAAAACACGCGCCGTCATGCCACAGTATCTCGTTGCCAGCTATCTTCCCGACGACTTCGACCCGTCCGTCATCTCCGAAGAGATTGTCGAGGCGATCTACGCCGTCAACCGCGAACTCATCGCCGCCGGCGCCAGGAAATTCGCCTGCGGCCTCTCCCCCGCCAGCGAGGCGAAGACGCTGAGGCCGCAGCCCAACGGCAAGATTTCCGTCACCGACGGGCCGTACATCGAGACCAAGGAGCACATCGGCGGTCTCTTGATTCTCGAAGCCGCGAATCTCGATGAGGCGTTGGCGTGGGCCCGCAAAGGGATGGTCTGGAATGCCGTGGTCGAGGTCCGTGAGATTCAATTTCACCCGGATCCGAAAGGAGCCACGCAGTAAGCCGGCCGCCGTGTCTGCAACAAAACTCTGCAACGAGACATGGAGCAGTCCGGATGCCTGGCTCCACACGTCAAAAAAGGACGCCCTCGGTTGGCCGGACTCCGTGGGGCTACTACCGAGTGCACAACGCGAGGTAGGTAGTCGATCAACGAACAAAGTCGAGGCCACCGCTCACACAACTACATGCGTTTCCTTTCCAGGCTACTTTGGATTGATGGCACCGGCGGTGCGCTCGTGGGGGTGCTTGTGCTGATCTTGAGTGGATGGCTCAGCCGGCTCGAGGGATTGCCGGAGGGCGTCCTGCTCTTCACCGCAGCGGCGAACCTGGCCTATGCCGCATTTTCGTTTCACTCGCCGTCCGACCCAATCGGTCGGTAGGGTTGATCAAAGTGCTGGCGGTCGCCAACATGGCGTGGGCGCCCGTGTGTCTTGGACTCGCCGTGGCGTTTGCCGGCTCGGCCACACCGTTTGGATTCGCGCACCTCGCCGGCGAGGCGGTGTTTGTCGGGGTATTGGGCGTGATCGAGTGGCGTTGGCGGCTTCGGTGAGGCGCCCGTTTTCCCGGGCGGGATTGGATTGCAGCGACAATTAGTAATATGGATCTTTGGCATCTCGCCAGCCAGGTCCTCCGTTTCTGTGTCACTCAGACCAATCGACCGCCATGAAAAACGTTACGGTACGTTGTATCCTCCTCCTCTTACCGGTTATGGTAGCGAACCGGCCCGCTGCCTACGCGCAGCTCATGGGGCCGACGGGCGGCTCCGGCGCCGACGGTGAATACAACCAGGCGTCCGACAGCCCCTTTTTCGAGATCGATTTTTCGACCGGGTACTTCCACCTGGAGGATTTCGAGGATGGATTTGACGTGCCGGGTGTCACGGCGGATAACGGCGGTGTGGTGAGTGTGATTTTCGGACCGGGCCTGCATGATTCCGTGGATGCCGACGACGGTGTCGTGGATGGAAGCGGACTGGATGGGGAAAACTGGTTTTATATCGGAGGGGCGACTGGGATTACCTGGACCTTTGACCCGACGCTGCTCCTCGCGCTGCCCACCCATGCGGGCCTCGTCTGGACCGATGGCGCCGGGGACATCATATTCGAAGCGTTCGATGCGGCCGGCACATCGCTGGGGACGGTGGTCGGCCAACATTCCTGCTGTGGCTTTGATGGCGCCACGGCCGAAGACCGATTTTACGGGGTGATCGAGCCGGCCGGGATTTCCGCGATCAAAATTTCGAGCAACGGCGGGGGAATCGAGATCGATCACCTCCAGTACGGTCGAATGGACGTCTCCAACGTGGCGATCGAGACGCCGGGCCGCGATGGGGCGTCGACTGCCGCACCGATCCTGTTTGAGAATTATCCGGAACCCTTCCAGGGCCTCACGACGCTGACCTTCAGCGTGCCCAATAACACGCCGGTGCGGGTCGAGGTAGTTAACGTGCTGGGTCAGATCGTGCAGGTCCCTTACGACCAATGGGCGAATCCCGGTACCACCGCCGTGCAGATCGATCTTTCGGGGTTGCGGAGCGGGATCTACCTCTATCGTATGGTGACCCCGTCAGGGATCGTAGGCCGGCAGATGATCCACACGAAGTGACGAGGGCTATGTAGTGGGTTAATTCACAACTTGAAACGAGGCATTGGTCGTGATATTCTGATGTCCTTGACGGGCGTGCAATTCGCGGATGCAAGGGAGCGGCGCGTACCTGTCGATTTTGAAGAGATGCCTACATTTTTTATCTCCCTTCAAGATCTGATCACCTCCAAACAAGCACTCGGTCGCCCGCAAGATGTGATTGATGTAGCGTTGCTTCGCCAGGGATTAGATCCTGATAAGCCGGCATTACGGTGATGAAGATCCCTCTTGCAGTTGACAGACGCGTGCTTTTACATTTTCCCATTTCTTCTGCTGGTCGCCCACGCCGGCTGCCAGCCTCCATCAAGCCCCCCAACATCATCCTGCTCCTCGGGGACGACCATGGCTGGGAAGAGACTGGCTACAAGCAGGCATCCCCACGCGCAAACCCCGATGCTCACGCGATGACCCCCTCTGGCGTGTTCGCCAGGACGGCCTAACCGATAAATAGGAGATGGCAATAGGAATGGAAGACACGAACCGACCCCTCATACTGGTCACGGGCGCCACCGGCTATATTGGCGGACGGCTTGTTCCTCGCCTGCTCGAGATGGGGTATCGCGTCCGGTGCCTGGTGCGTGATCCTGTACGCCTCCAGGGGCGTCTCTGGCAGCATGATGTCGAGATCGTGGCGGGGGACGTGCTCCAGCCGGAAAGTCTCGCTCCAGCCATGCAGGGTGTATACGCAGCCTATTACCTGGTTCACAGTCTGGCGGGTGGTTCTGATTTCCACCAGCGCGACCTTACCGCTGCCAGCCATTTTGGCGTGGCTGCCAGAGCCGGGGGCATCAAGCGCATCATCTTCCTCGGCGGATTGGCCGAGGCCGCGCCCGGTCTGTCGGAGCATTTGCGTTCGCGTCAGCAAACGGGCGATTGTCTGCGTAGCGCCGGCGTCCCGGTCACTGAATTCCGTGCCGGCGTCATTGTTGGCTCCGGCAGTCTCTCGTTTGAGATGATTCGGTACCTGACGGAGCGCGTGCCGGTGATGATTTGCCCCCAGTGGGTCTACACGCGCACCCAACCGATTGGCATTCGTGAGGTACTGGAGTATCTGGCCGCCGCGCTCGCCGTGCCCGACAGTAGTGGTCGCGTCATCGAGATCGGCGGTGCGGATGTCGTCACTTATGGCGAAATGATGACGATCTATGCGGAGGTTCGCGGCCTCAAGCGCTGGATGATACCCGTGCCGGTTCTCACGCCTCGCCTGTCGTCGTACTGGGTGAACCTGGTTACGCCCATCCCGGCGGTCATCGCGCGCCCACTCGTCGAGGGCCTGCGGAATGAGAGCATCGTGCACGATCCCAGCGCCCTGCGACTGTTTCCCCACATCCAGCCAGCGGGCTATCGCACCACGGTAGAAAGGGCCATCGCGCGCCTCGAGGTAAACCACATCGAAACCGCCTGGAGCGATGCGTTGAGCACCAGCCAGGGCGATGTGGCCCCCGTAACGCTGACGACTCGCGAAGGTATGATTGTGGAACAGCGCCAATGTGTTGTCCTGGCGCCGGCAGCGGATGTGTATACGATCTTCATCGGGCTCGGGGGCAAGCGAGGCTGGTTTTATATGAATTGGGCATGGGCCATACGTGGGTTTGTCGATCAGATGATTGGTGGGGTGGGTCTGCGCCGTGGTCGACGCGATCCTGACGATTTGCGGGTGGGAGATGCGCTCGATTTCTGGCGGGTAGAGGCCGTGGAACCTGGACACCTGCTGAGATTGCGGGCTGAGATGAAAGTACCCGGAAAAGCCTGGCTGCAATTGCAGGTCAACGCCCATGGAGAGGACCAGGCACGGCTCTCGCAAACGGCGTATTTTGCGCCCAAGGGGCTGATGGGGTGGCTGTATTGGTATGCATTATATCCGCTGCATGCCTTGATTTTCAGCGGACTCATTCACCAGATTTCACGGCGCGCCGTCATTCTAAAACGCGATCGGCCCTGATGATCACCGTCCATTGATGCGGTGTGGATCAACCGCTTCGTAATGAAACCCCAAAATGAAGTCCACCATGTGTTGCGAACGTCGCCTGAGACAAGAGAAGTACCAGAAACTCCGACCGATGCTGGTGGCATTGGCGATGGTAGCGTTGACCGGCTGCTGGGCGCCCGACCAGACCCCCGCCATCCCCAATCAACCCCTGGAAGACCTCTCCGCGCCGGCGCTCCAACAGCAACTGGCCGACGGAAGCCTCTCCGCCGAGGCCGTCACCCGCTACTTCCTCGACCGCATCGCCACCCTCGACGACGCCGGCCCGAGGCTCAACGCCATCATCTCCACCAACCCGGATGCGATGGCAATCGCGCGGGAGCTGGACCGGCGCTTCGCCGAGTCGGGCCCCGTTGGCCCGCTCCACGGCATGCCGGTGGTCCTCAAGGACAACATCGACTCGGGCGATCCGATGGCGACGACGGCCGGCTCCATCGCCCTGGCCGGCCATCTGGCTACTGAAGACGCCTTTCTGGCCGCGCGGCTTCGCGATGCCGGCGCCGTCATCATCGCCAAGGCGAATCTGAGCGAGTGGGCCAACTTCCGGGGCGACAACTCGTCGAGCGGCTGGAGCAGCCTCGGCGGGCAGACGCGTAATCCCTACGTGCTCGACCGCAACGCCTGCGGCTCGTCGAGCGGCTCGGCGGTGGCGGTAGCGGCCGGGCTCACCCCGCTGGCCGTTGGCACCGAGACCAACGGGTCGATCGTGTGCCCGGCCGGCGCCAGCGGGATCGTGGGCATCAAGCCGACCGTAGGCACCGTCAGCCGGCACGGCATCATCCCCATCTCCCACACCCAGGATACGGCCGGCCCCATGGCGACCACCGTGGCCGGCGCCGCTCTGCTGCTGCAGGCCCTTGTTGGTGTCGATGAACGCGATAGCGGGGCGCGTGCCTTTCCCGAATCCGTCGATTTTGCGCCGGACCCGGAGGCGCTCGACCTGGATGGCGTGCGCATCGGCGTGTGGCGCGGACACTACGGAGCCGGCGAGATTCCGGAAGCCGATGCCATCCTCCAGACGAGCATCGGGTTATTGGAGCAGGCCGGCGCCACCGTCGTCGATTCCATCGCGTTTGCCATCCCCGGTGGCATCGGGGCCGCGTCGTACGAGGTGCTGAAGTACGAGTTTAAAGCGGGGATGGCCGCGTATCTGAGCACCCACGGGATTCCGAACGGGATGGCGTCGCTGGCCGACCTGATCGCGTTTAATGCCGCCAACGCCGAAACGGTGATGCCGGTGTTTGGTCAGGAGGTTTTCGAGGCATCAGAAGCCATGGGCGATCTTACCGAGCCGGCGTACCAGGCGGCCCTGGAAGCGAGCGCCTTTCGACTGCGAAGTCTGACAGATTCGTTGTACGCGGAGCACGCGCTGACGGCGCTCATCGCCCCGGTGAACGCGCCGGCCTGGAAGACGGACTGGGTGAGCGGGGATCGTTTTGGTCTGAGCAGTTCCTCCCTGGCGGCGATCACCGGGTATCCGAGCGTAGTCGTGCCTGCCGGATACATTTCGGGATTACCCATAAACATCGCGTTTATCGGGCCGGCGCTGTCCGAAGACACGCTGATCCAACTGGCGTATGTGTTTGAGCAGGCGGCGGCGGTGCGTGTCAAGCCGGCGTTTGTGCCGACGCTGGAGGAAAGGTAGCGCCGAAACGGATTCTGTTCGTACGCGGATGAGCCAAAGACCATTTTACTAAGTACATTCACGTAAATCCTGTCGGATTATCGTGAGTGGTTTCAGGTTAAGGGTTCACAAACTGTTGAGATTTCTACAATCCAGGGCATCGTCA
>JAWXAX010000234.1 GCA_034439735.1 Rhodothermales bacterium
AGCACGCCCCGCAGTCGCTGCCCGAATTTTTGTAAACTCGGCACTCGGGTTGAGTTGCAAAAAAATGATCTACGTTGACGCAAGGCTTTACTCCTCCCCGTTCTGACGTCGATTTATCGACGTCAGAACTCGCCCCTCCTCGGTGAGAGGAGGGGCCTGATCACCAGGATTGGCCCAGATGTGCGAAAATTGTCCACAGTATTAAACCTGAATCCATCAGTTAAATCCAGCGCCCGACACAGCCGGCCGCTCGTCCTGGTTGGCCACCTGCCATGCCGTGGCGAAGATGAGCCGGGTGATGCGGGCCATGCGTTCGTATTCGATCTTCTCCGCCTCGTCCTCAAGGCCGTGGTAGTCCTCGTGGGTGCCTGTGAAGAAGAAGATAAACGGCACGCCGTGTTTGCCGAAGTTCCAGTGGTCGGACCGGCGGTAGAACTGGTTGGGGTCGTCTTTCGAATTGAACCGTTCGTCCAGTTCGAGGTGAGTGCCCGTCGCTGTGTTGACCTGCGCGTTGAGGTCGTGTAATTCCTGCGAGATCAGGTTGGAGCCGATGATGTAGACGTAGTTCTTGCTTTTCGACGGATGCGTGGGGTCGTATCGGCCGATCATGTCGATGTTGAGGTTCGTCACCGTGTTGGCGACCGGCACGAGTGGGTCGGAATCCGAGTAATACGCCGAGCCGAGCAGTCCTTTTTCTTCGCCGGAGACGTTCAGGAACAGGATGGACCGGCGAGGTCCGTTCCCATCCCGCTGGGCCGTCTTGAAGGCTTCCGCCATTTCGAGGACGGCCACCGTGCCCGAGCCATCGTCGTCGGCGCCGTTGAAGATGATGTCGCCTTCTCCGCCTTCGTTCATGCCGACATGGTCGTAGTGGGAGGAGATGACCACCACTTCATCCTTCAGCGCGGGGTCCGAGCCTTCGATGAACGCGGCGACGTTTTCGCTGGTCGTTTGGAAGGCCTCGTGTTCGATGGCACTCGAGAGCATCACATCGGGCACCGCGAAGACGGTGGGTTGGAGGCTGCTGTCGATGCCGGCCTTGAGCGCTTCGACCGTTTTGCCGGCGGGGGCGATGATCTGGTTGGCCAGGGCGGAAGAGATGACGTAATACGGGGGCGCGGCAGCGCCGCCCGCCTGTTCTTCAAGGGAGAGCTGGCCAACGCCACCAAGGGCCGCGGCGGCGCGTCGCGCCTGGTCGGCGGTCGGTTTGCCGTTGGGCCCGAGGTCGCCGACGACGAGGACGCCGCGGGGTCGGCCGCCCTCTCGACGCATCATGTTGCCCCGCTTCGTGTTGCCGCGGGCCGTCCACCGCGAGGGGGCGCCATCCTGGGTGGGGAGCAGGCTCTTTTCGGCGCTGACGAGCGGTTCGTCCAGCAGCACCATCAGCCAGGAGTCGGCGACCGAGAGGCCGGCGGCCTCCATCGCCTTGAAATCGTTATATCCCAGGGCGTCGTCCTCGATGCCGTAGCCCGCGAAGATAACCGGACCATTGACGGCCATCGCATTGCCGGCCGCGAGGTAGGCGTTGGCGCTCTGTTCGGCGGCCGAGAAGACCACATTGGCGACGGTGCGTCCGCCGGCCGTGATGTCGAGGCGGGCCGCTTTCAGCGAGCGGCCGTACAGGGGGAAGGGCTGGAAGTACCGTTCGGGCGCCATGGCGTTATCGCCGGGGTGGTTGCCTTTGGCGTCGAGGCCCATCTTGCGGTACTGTCCGGCGAGGTACATGGCGGCGAGCTTCTGGCCGCGGGTGGCTGTCTCGCGGCCCTCGAAGTAGTCGGACGCAAACACGTAGAGGTGCGCCGCGAGGTCGGATTCCGTGATGGTAGCCTGGTACTGCTGGACGAGCGACGGATTCTCAAGCGCGGTTGGCGTATCGGCCGGCGAGGCGACGCGTCCCGCATCCGACTGGGCGAAACACGCAGGCACGGCGATTAGGGACAGGAGCACGACGAAAGGAGACAGCCGAAGGCGGCTGGCGGCGAGGTGGTGCATGGCGCAGTAACGATGGGTGACAAAAACTCGCTCCATATATGCTCGTGTCGTAAGAAAGATGCACAGCGCCGATGAACCCGGCCCGGCCGGCCATTCGTGAAGTCTTTGCATATCCGGTAGCCCGGTACGCAGAAAAGCGCTTTTTTAATACATTAAGAGCCCTGCGCCCGCTTCATTCAAAATGCGTTAAACAACCCCCTGTCGACCGCATTCAAGGGGATACACTCCCCGTGGCCCCCCTTGCATAGCCCCCTTCTGCCCCACGCATCGAAACCATGATGAACAATGTAGCCCTGATTACGGGCGCATCCAGCGGGATTGGCCGCGAGCTCGCGCGTATCCATGCGGCGCAGAAAGGTGATCTTGTGCTCGTCGCGCGGCGTGAGGAGCGATTGCTCGAATTAAAGGCCGAGCTGGAGCAGGCGCACGGCGTGCAGGTCCACGTCATCCCGCGCGACCTCGCGGTGCCGGGCGCGGCCCGGGCGGTCTACAAGGAGGTGACCGATAAAAAGATCGATGTGGAGTACTTGATCAACAACGCCGGCTTTGGCGGCCATGGCTTCTTCCACGAGCGGGAATGGGAGGCGGACAAGGCGATGATCAACCTGAATATCCTTGTCCTCACCGCCCTGACGCGGATGTTTCTGCCCGGGATGGTCGAGCGCAACCGGGGGGCCGTGTTGAACGTGGCGTCCACCGCAGGCTTCATCCCCGGGCCGCTCCAGGCCGTCTACTACGCCTCCAAAGCGTATGTCATCTCCTTCTCCGAAGCCCTGGCCAACGAGCTGTCCGACACCAACGTCACCGTCACCGCCCTCTGCCCGAATTTCACGCAAACCGAGTTCATCGAAGTCGGCAACCTCACCCGCACACGCGCCGTGAAGATGCTCTTCATCCCCTCCGCCCGCGCCGTGGCCGACTACGGCTACCGGGCCATGAAGCGTGGCAAAACCGTAGCCGTCTTCGGCATCTTCAACAAACTCGCCTTCCACCTCCTCCTCCGCCTCATGCCCCGCAAGCTCATCACCGCGATCTCAAGGTCGACGATGGAAAAAGAAGGGTGAAAAAGGCAAAAGGTAAAAGGCAAAAGGTAAAAGGAACCGTAGGCCGGGTTAACGGCGCCAACGCAACGCTTGAATCTATCGCCGGTCCCTCTCGCGCCGTGTAACCCGGCGCCACCGCACGTCCGCCGGTCCCTCTCGCGCCGTGTAACCCGGCGTCCCGCCGCGATCGCCTCTTCCCGCGCCGTGTAACC
>JAWXAX010000235.1 GCA_034439735.1 Rhodothermales bacterium
GCCGATAGGGGATGGCAACGACGCCCACCCCTCGCCGGGCTGCCACACGCTGAGCGGGCGGGCGGCGTCGACATTCGTGACCCACACCGTCCCGTCCGGCTGGCTGCCGATGCCGCCGATGATGATAAATGTCTCGTCGGTGACGGCCTCGGCGCGGCGGAGCGAGGAGTTGGACTGGTCGTGCACGACGATCTCGTCTTCAAGCGTCACTTCGAGCAGGGCGCCGCCGAAGGAGCCGACCCAGGCGTGCCCACGTGCGTCGACGTGGGCATACCGAAATTCGGTCCGCCGGCCCACCAATTCGGGCCGGAAGCGCGATGTATAACTCGTCCACGTCCCATCCGGCGACAGCTTATAAAATCCCACGTTGGAACCTCGCACGCCGCCCAGCCAGAGCGTGCCGTCGCCTGCAAAGGCGAGGTCGGAGAACTGGCCGTCGTACGGACCTTCCGGGTAGATATCCGCCGCGATCACATCCAGCGTCAGAGCGCCGGCGGCGATCGGCTCCGTCGCGACGAGGCCGGCGGCTTCATCCCCCACCCACAGCCCTCCATCAGGCCCTTCGACGACACTCCGCATCGCCTGGAGTGCCGGGCTACTTACCGTCTGTACCCCACCGGCAGCGTCGATCGCGACCAGCGAGAATCCGCTGACGCTCATGAGCCGATCACCCACCGGTCGCAACCGCTGCACGACGCCGGTTCGGACAACTTCAGCGTAGGCGCCGGGTCCCGCCCGGCGGAACACGGCCGACGCACCGCCGGCGTACAGCGCGCCCTCGAATATCGCCAGCGCCGTCAGGGGCCCCGAGCCAGGGACAGCCTCGATAGTCCAGCTGGCAGGGTCTTTCGGATTGGGCGTATCGAGCGGCGCACGGGCGATGCCCTCTGCCGTGGCCAACCAAAACGCCGGCGTTTCACCATCGAGCCCGCCTACGACGACATCATACACTGTAGCGCCGGGTGTGAGAGAGCCAAGCTGACTGTAGGTGTCGCGCACTTCGCCCCGAACGGGATCGAACACCACCAGGCCGAAGTCCGTGGCCACCAGTAATGAGTCGCCCTGTTCTACGATGCGCCGAATGGTGCGGCTCGGAAACTGAGCCGCGCGTTCGATGTCGCGGAACGAGCGTACGGCGCCGGTCAGCACATCGAGCCGATCGAGCACCCCATCCCGATACCCGATCCACACACATTCACACGCCGCGCTGTACAACACGGCCTGGGTGAGTACGTTGTGCAGCCCCTCGGCCGGCGTGAACCGGCGCAATTCCGAGCCGGCCGGGTCGTATGCGAACACCCCACCGGTAGTCGCCACCCAGATCGATGCGTCGGAAGCGGACAGATCCACCACCTGCCGGAAGGACGTATGCGCCTGCCAGGCGCCCACTTGCGCGATGGCCGCCGGCGCCGCCAGCAGCCCGAGAACGAGGATGAGGAGGAGTCGTCTCATGAACACTTTCTCAGCACGTTGACCATCTCGATGGCCGAGACGGCGGCTTCGGCGCCCTTGTTGCCGGCCTTGCTGCCGGCCCGTTCGATGGCCTGCTCAATCGTTTCAGTCGTGATTACCCCGAACAGCACCGGGATATCCGCCTCGAGGGCCGTGCGTGCAATGCCGGCCGCCGCCTGGCCGGCGACGAAG
This sequence comes from Rhodothermales bacterium, assembly GCA_034439735.1. Taxonomy (NCBI): domain Bacteria; kingdom Pseudomonadati; phylum Rhodothermota; class Rhodothermia; order Rhodothermales; species Rhodothermales bacterium. The sequence goes on from JAWXAX010000235.1 coordinate 1,645, forward strand.
TCGTAGTGCGAGGTGGCCCCCCGGATGACGGCGCCGAGGCAGACGATGGCGTCGAACCGGCCGGTAGCCGCGAGCCGCTTGACGAGAAGCGGGGCCTCGAAGGCGCCCGGGCACCACGCGACGGTGAGCGACTCCATGTCCGCGCCGTGCCGGCGGAACGCGTCGAGCGCCCCATCGAGCAATTTCTCGGTGATAAACGAGTTAAAGCGGCTGACTACGATCGCGAAGCGCGCCGTGCCGGCGGTCAGTTCTCCTTCGAGGACGATGGGCATGAGGACCAGATGTTAACAGACTGCGGGAACGAAGGGTGCGCACGCCGCGCGCGCTCGGGCGAGTTCATCTCCCGTCACGCCGAGCCGGCCGAGGCGCTCGTCGTCCTGAGACCGATACCCGTGAAAATCAGAGCCGCCGGTCTCGACAAGCCCGAGCGTGCAGGCGAGCCTGCGGTAATAATCGATCAGGCTTGTATCGTGCGACGGATGAATCGTTTCCAGGCCGTCCAGACCGTCGGATTTGAGGGACCGGATCTCATGGTCGGACGTCCAGTGCCCCGGATGGGCGAGCACGCCGATGCCGCCGGCGGCGTGGAGCGCCTCGAGCGCATCGCGGGCCGGGGGGCAATCGATCGGGACGTACGCGGGGCCGGCGTCTTTCAGATACCGGGTGAAGGCTTCCTCCGGTGAACTGACCAGTTCGTTCCGCGCCATGGCGCGGGCGATGTGCGGCCGGCCGACGCTGGCGCCCTGCGCGATATCGAACACTTCCTCCAGCGTAAGGACAACCCCCAATCTCCGCAACCGGTCCAGTATGGCGGCCGCCCGTTCGATCCGCAGGGTTTCGAATTCCTGCATGAAGGTCGCGAGGCCGGCGTGGTCGGGGTCGAAGAAATACCCGAGGAGGTGGACGATGCGGCGCGTGATGCGGACGCTGAGTTCAACTCCCGGGATCACCTCGATCCCGAGTGCGGCGCCCGCGGCGGCGGCTTCATGGAAGCCGCGCAGGGTGTCGTGATCCGTCAGCGCGAAGCCCACGAGCCCCTTGCCGTGCACCCGCCGTACCAGCGCGGCCGGCGACAGAGCGCCGTCCGAACACGTGCTGTGCGTATGCATATCGACAAACTGGCCGTGGCGCATGGGAAACGTGGCGATCCGTGACTGTCCGATTGGAGGCCCGACTAGAACCAACGTTCGCGCAATTGGTTTTGAAGCCAGGACGTAACAGAACGCCCCGCCGGCGCGTTTAGCTGGTCGTTCAGGTTCTTCGCACGGCATCGGTTGGTATTCCACCACGAAACAGGAGTTGGTTTATGGAACGAATGTGGAGCCCCTGGCGCTCTGCGCATCTCGAGCGAGACGACCGGATGAAGGCGGTGCCTGGCGCTGATATGGACACCCGGTCGTTATTTGCGCGCCTCGCGGCGGAGGATGAGGACGAAAAAAATTACATCGTCTGGAGGGGGGTACATGTTTTCGTCATCATGAACCTCTATCCTTACAACAATGGCCACCTGCTCATCGTCCCCTATCGGACGGTGGCAGCGTATGAAGAACTTTCACGGGACGAGCAAATAGAACTGGCCGTTACACTCGACCAGTGTATTCGGTGGCTCAACGAAGCGCTTTGCCCCGAAGGATTTAATGTAGGCATGAACCTCGGTAAGGCGGCGGGAGCCGGCATTCCGGATCATTTGCACCTGCATGTGGTACCGCGCTGGCAAGGAGACACGAACTTCATGCCCACTATCGGTGAAGTCAAAGTCCTCCCCGAAGCGCTTGATGTAACGTATCGAAAACTCGTGGCCGCTGCCCGGGCCGGAGCCACCGCTTTCCCACAAGCGGGCTAGATGGCCTACCGCGCCGTACCTTTCAGGATGCCGCTGGCTCTTTCGATTTCCACGCAGAATAGATCATGTCCGATACGAACATCGCCCCCCCGCCCCAGGACACACGTATGCCTTCGGACGGCGACGATAACACGGGGAAGGTATCGCGGATTTCGCTCCGCAACGTGGCCTGGCCCCTCCTGCTGAGCCTCCTCGTTCTACTTCTGATCGCCTACTTCACGTTCGACGCCGGCTCGTTCCGGCAGATGCTGTCCACCCTCCGCCCTACGTTCCTCGTCGCCGCCATCGCCACGGTTGTGCTGCGCGTCGCGTTCGGCGCGTGGCGATTTCAGCACACCGCCCGTGGATCGCTGACCTTCATGCAGAGCCTGCGCGGGCAGCTCTCATGGGATTTTTTCTCGAATGTCACGCCTTCCGCCCTGGGTGGCGGGCCGTTCGCGGCGGTGTATATGGCGCGGGACTCACAGAATAAGGTGGGTGAAACGACGGCGCTCGTGCTGTACACGATGTTGCTGGATCAACTGTGGTCCGCCTTGATGATCCCACTGATCCTCTTCTCCACCCTCTATTTCGCCGTCATCCCGGAATCCGTGGGCTCGGTCGGCGCCCTGGCTTTCGTCGGGTACTTCCTGACCATGATGACCTGGGTCAGCCTCTTCGGGTACGCCACGCTCTTCCGACCCGAACTGCTCCAGCGCATCAGCGACCGCATCTTCCGACTCCGCTTCCTCCAGCGGTTTCGGCCGGTAGTGGCGCGAGAAATGGAGCAGATGGGTGGATTCGCCCGCATCTTGCGTTCGCAGCCAGCAAGCTTCTTCGGCGCCAGCTTCGTGCTGACCGCCGGCACCTGGCTGCCGCGGTATCTGCTGCCAGTGTTTATCGTCCTGAGCGTCTTTCCGGATCTCGACAGCTTCCTCTTTTTTATCCGCGGCATCACCATGATGGTGAGCGCGATGATCATCCCCACCCCGGGCGGCGCCGGCGGCATCGAAGGGCTTTATGCCCTGTTCATGGGGCCGCTCATGCCGAAGGCGCTTGTTGCACCGACCCTCTTCCTGTGGCGCTTCCTGGGTTATTACATCTTCCTGGGTCTGGGGGCGTTTATCTTCAAAAAGAAACGCACTGAGCCGCTCGCCGCCTCCGCGGCGGCAGCGACGGACGACGCTATTCGCCGTCCCGACCCTGCGACCCCGTCGCACGAACCTGAATTTGCCGACACGCAAGAACAAGCCTGATCCCGGACCGCCATGTCCGTCTCCAACGCCTGGCAACGCGAACGTATCGAAGTTTACGACTTCCGCGCGCTGTACCCGAACCTGCGTTTCGGCACGGCCTCCGATCGGTACGCCGGCTGGATCGGGCAGATCTACCCCGACACCTATACAAGCCGGCTGAGTTCTCGGACCAAAAAGCTCGACGGGCGCAGCTTCGCGGAGCGCACGCTGCCGGTGGAGTCCGTGGTGGATTATTTCGACCACTTCGAGGTGCTGGAGCTGGACTTCACGTTTTACAGGCCGCTGCGTGAGGCGGACGGAGGCCCATCGAACAACTACTTCGTCCTCCAGCAATACGCCGATCATGCGCCGGAGGGCGCCCGTTTCTTCCTCAAGGCGCCACAACTCTACACGGCGCGTACGCTGCGGGGGCAGTCCGGCGGCGCCGTTTCCTACAGCGCCAATACGCAATTTTTGCATGCCGGGGAATTCCAGACACGCTTTTTGGAACCCGCCACCGAGATCCTGGGTAATCGCCTCCTCGGCATCCTGTTCGAGCAAGAATATCAGCGGGTGTCGGAAAGCCCCGACCCCGAACAGAATATCGCAGATCTCGACGGTTTCTTTTCGCAGTTGCCCCCTGGCATACAGCTGCACCTTGAATTACGCTCGCCGCACTTCCTGTCCGCATCCTATTTTGCATGGCTCGAGTCGCGTGGGCTCGGATTTGTCTTCAGTCATTGGACGTGGCTACCGTCGCTCCGCGACCAGTGGCGTCTTTGCGGTGAACGGTTTACAGCACGTGATGGTCAGGTCGTGGCGCGCCTGCTGACACCGCTCGGGATGCCTTACGCAACAGCTTACGCGCAGGCGCATCCATTCGACCAGCCGCTGCCTGCAATCGCCGACAGCGAAGCCGGCCGAGCCATGGTGCTGGATACCACGGCGCTGGCGTATCAGGCGTTCGGCGCCAACCGTGTTCTCAATATCATCGTCAATAACCGGGCCTGGGGAAACGCGCCGGCACTCGCCCGGGCCATCGCACATCGTATTGTCGACGAAGAAGCCCGCCGGTCCGGCTGATTCATCTTCTCCTTCTCCTTCTTCTCTCTTCCTCCATGTCCGTCATCCGTACCCTCCAGTTGACTCGCTACTTCGGGGAAAAGGCGGCCGTCAAGGATCTGTCCATCACAATCGAACGGGGGGAGATTTTCGGGTTGCTCGGGCACAATGGCGCCGGTAAAACGACCTCGATCCGCTTGCTGACGGGCATCCTCAGCGGGCACGGCGGTACGATGGAAGTTCTGGGATTGTCTCCTGAAAAAGATGGGCCGGCGATCCGCGCGCGGACGGGCGTCTTACCCGAAACCCATGCGCTCGATGAACGGATGACGGCCTTCGACACGCTGCGTCTTCACGGGCTCACGTTCGGCTGGGCGCCCCGCGCGATTCCGGCGCGGATCGAGGAAGTCCTGGCGGCGTTCGATCTTTCCGAACAAACCCATCAGCGGATCCGCCGGCTCAGCAAGGGCATGAAACAACGCCTCGCCCTGGCTCGCACTCTCTTCCATCGCCCCGAACTTATCTTCCTCGACGAGCCGACCTCCGCGCTCGACCCGGTGGCCCGTCAGTCCGTGCATACGTTCTTGACAGGCGTCGTCCAGTCCGAGGGCGCCACCGCGGTCGTGTGTACGCATAATCTGAATGAGGCACAGGCGATCTGCGACCGGGTGGGTGTGCTGGAGAATGGCCGGCTCATCGCCCTCGGGACACCGGCGGAGTTGATTGCCGGACTCTCCGAACAGGCCACCCGCGCCGACCATCCGGTGCTGTTCGAGGTGCCGCCCGAGGAAATGGACCGGGCGTGCGAGGTCCTCAAACAGGCTCATTCCCGGATCCATGTCGAAAAAAACAGCCACAGCCTGCGGGTCCACGGCGTGGGCCGCGCCCAGGTGCCCGATGTCGTCGAGTGCCTCGTCCAGCATCATATCCGGATCTACGCCATCAACGTCCCTCCCGTGTCCCTGACGGATGTCTACATGGCGCTTCACTCGCCCCGAAACGCAGGGCAATAAGTCTCATCTACCATGCATTTCTCCGCCGTCTTCGCCCTCGTGCGTCGGGATCTCAAGATCGTTTCGCAGAGTCGCGGGGTGTTGCTCCCCATGCTTGTCGTACCCGTCCTTTCGCTGGTGCTTCTGCCGGTGCTGGCAGTCGTAGCACCCAGCCTGGGCGACTCCGAGCAGGCCACCGTGCTGGCGCTGTCGCGGATCGTCGACTGGATGTCGGTCGGCCTGCAGGACCAGCTGGCCGGCTACACGGATCTGCAGAAATGGGTCGTGCTGGTACTCGTGTACTTCCTGGCGCCGCTCTACCTCATCGTCCCGCTCATGGTGGCGAGCGTCGTCGCGGCGGACAGCTTCGCCGGCGAAAAGGAGCGCAAAACGCTGGAGGCGCTGCTATACACCCCGACGACGGATGCCGAGCTATTTTTTGGCAAGGTGCTGGCCGCGTGGCTGCCGGCGATGGCGGTGTCGCTCGGCAGTTTCTTGCTGTACGCCACCGTCGCGAACTGGGTAGCGTGGCCCGTCCTCAATCGCCTGTTATTCCCGAACGCGATCTGGCTGATCCTGGTCTTCTGGGTCGCGCCGGCCGTCGCCGCGATGGGGCTGAGCGTGACGGTACTCATCTCCAGCCGGGTCCAAAGCTTTCAGGAGGCGTTCCAGCTGGGCGGCTTCGTGGTCCTGCCGATCGTTGTGTTGCTGGTGGGCCAAGTGTCCGGGGTGATGTACTTCAGCAAGGGCATGGTGGCGCTGCTTGGGCTGGGATTCTGGTTGATCGACGCCGCGTTGCTGGTGATCGGGGCGCGCATTTTCCGGCGGGAGAACCTGCTCACCGGCGATCCGGGCTGACGGCGCGCACGATCAGGGGCGCGATGCGCTCGGCCCATGCGGCATACATGGCGCCGGAGGGGTGTAGTCCGTCGGGCGCCAGCCAGGCGGGGTCCGTGGACGCGCGTCGGCTCAGGTCCACGATATCGATCCAGGCCATCCCAACCGACTTCGCCATAGAAGCTAGCAGCCGATTCGAGGCATCGAGCGCCGTCGCGAGGGCAGCGCGGTCGCGGGAGGCCGCAAAAGGGGTGACGCTCCAATCCGGTATGGCGATCAGGACCGTGCGTTCCACCCGGCCGCTGGCGCAGGCGATGGCGCGCCGGCAGAGCCGCTGCAGGTCCTCACGAAACGCCTCGACCGCCCGTCCCCGATACTGGTCGTTGACGCCGATGAGGAGTGCGACAAAGGCATAGTCCATCGCCGGCGGAGTGTCCTTCAGGGCAAGCAGCAGATCGCACGTCGCCCACCCGGTTTGCGCGATCACATCCACCGTCGCGCCGGCGATCTCTCGGGAAACGATGCGGTTTACCTGAGCCGGCCAGGCTTCGTCGGCCGCGACATCCTCCCCCACGGTATACGAATCGCCGAGCGCCAGCCACTTCATCAGGC
>JAWXAX010000236.1 GCA_034439735.1 Rhodothermales bacterium
CCTCGACGAACTCCGCGACGACAAAACGGCAAACCTCGTCAGACCAGCCATGCCCGGCGCCATCGAAGGTGACCGAGAGAAACCGCCCTCCGTTGTCGAAGGCCGCTTCGGAAAAGCTCTCGAACTCACCGGCGACAGCTGGGTCGAGCTAAAAAATGAAGCCTACCACTTCGAACGCAACCAGCCGTTTTCGCTCAGCATCTGGTTCAAGATCGTCGGCGATAGCGCCGTAGGGCCTCTGGTGGGTAAAAGCGGTGGTTACTTCAACGGTAACCGCGGCTATGTCACTATGCTCAACGAAGACCGCACGCTGTCGGCCAGCCTGAACCACGTCTTCCCCGATCACTCCATCGAGGTCAAGACCCGCCTGCCCGTGCCCGCCGGCGACTGGGTGCACTACGCCCTCACCTACGACGGATCCAGCCGCGCCGCCGGCATTCGCCTCTACCTCAACGGCGAGGCGATGCCGACGGATGTGGTGGTGGATAATCTCCACAAGAGCATCAAGTACACCTACAACCACTACAAAAACGAACGGGAGAACTGGGGCGGCGCCGGCGAATTACGGATCGGGATGATCGACGCCAACCAGACCCGTCTCGAAGGGGTTGCGTTTGATGAATGGCAGATCTTCGCGGGCCGGCTTACCCTCCCGGAAATCCGCGAACTGTACGGCGCTGCGGGGGCACTCGGCGCTCTGGCCGCGATGCCGGCGGCATCCCGGACGTCTGACGAACGCACCGCCCTCCGCACCTATTATCTCGAACGCCACGAACCCCGCTACCAGCGCGCCATCGCTGCCGTCGAGACCCTCCGCGGCGATGAAAACGAGATCATGACCGACCAGAACGAGGTGATGATCATGCGCGACCTGGCCGAGCCCCGGCCCACCTTTATCCTCAACCGCGGCATGTACGACGCGCCAACCGAACAGGTCTGGCCCGGCACACTCGCCGCCCTGCCTCCCCTCCCCGCCGACGCCCCGAAAAACCGCCTCGGCCTCGCGCAGTGGCTGACCTCGCCGGAGCACCCGCTGCTCGCCCGCGTCACGGTCAACCGCTTCTGGCAACAATACTTCGGGCGCGGCATCGTGGTCACGCCGGATGATTTCGGGAGCCAGGGCGAATTGCCTACCCATCCCGAATTGCTGGACTGGCTGGCCGTCACCTTCCGCGAGTCCGGGTGGGATGTAAAGGCCTTCCAGAGGCTGATCGTGACCTCGGCCACCTACCGGCAGTCGTCCGTCGCCGGCCCCGAACTCCAGGAGCGCGACCCGGCCAACGAACTCCTCGCCCGCGGCCCCAGCTACCGGATGTCCGCCGAGATGATTCGTGACAACGCCCTTGCCGTCAGCGGCCTACTGGTGCAAACCGTCGGCGGGCCCAGCGTCCACCCCTACCAGCCCGAAGGCCTCTGGGAAGAACTGGCCACTCGCAACGAAACGACCTACAAGCAGGATACAGGCGACAAGCTCTACCGGCGGGGCATGTACACCGTCTGGAAACGCTCTACGCCGCCGCCGTCCATGATCAGCTTCGACGCCGCCGAGCGCAGCTTCTGCACAGTTACTCGCCAGAAGACGAGCACCCCGCTTCAGGCGCTCGTTCTGATGAACGACCCGCAGTACGTCGAAGCCGCCCGGATGCTCGCCGAACGCATGATGAAGGAAGGGGGATCGACGCCCGAAGAGCAGATCGTGTTCGCCTTCCGGCTCCTCACCAGCCGGCGCCCCGAGCCGGCCGAACAGGTGATGCTCGCGGACCTGCTCGAAGCAGAGCGCGCCACCTTCAGCGCCGCGCCGGCCGACGCCCGCGATCTGCTCGCCATCGGCGAACACCCCCGCGACGTGAACCTGCCGGCCCCCGAAGTCGCCGCCCGCACCCTCCTCGCCAGCACCCTCATGAACTACGACGAGGCGTTCATGAAGCGATAATGACGATCAACGTCCAATACTTTGCATTTTACACTTTGCATGTTGCACCGCTATGAGCCACTGCCAGAACTTCACCCCCAACTACTCCCGTCGCGACTTCCTGTCGAAGACATCCCTCGGCCTCGGCGCGGCGGCGCTGGCCTCGCTGATCGGGCCGCGCGAGCTGCTGGCGGGTCCGGACACGGGTGTTCTGGGTACCCTCCACTTCGCCCCGAAGGCAAAACGGGTCATCTACCTGTTCCAGAGCGGTGGGCCGTCGCAGCTGGACCTGTACGACTATAAACCGCTCCTCCGCGAGAAGAACGGCGAGGAGTTGCCGGATTCCATCCGCGGCGGCCAGCGCCTCACCGGGATGACGGCGCACCAGGCCTCGTTCCCCATGGCCGGCTCCCAGTTCGAATTCAAAAAGTACGGCCAGGCCGGCCACGCCTTCAGCGACCGGCTCCCCTACATCGCCCGCATCGCGGACGACCTGTGCATCGTGAAGTCGATGTACACCGAGGCCATCAACCACGACCCGGCCATCACGTTTTTCCAGACCGGCTCCCAGCTCGCCGGCCGGCCCAGCATCGGCTCGTGGATCAGCTACGGACTGGGGTCGGACAACGAGAACATGCCGGCGTTCACCGTTCTCCTCTCCCGCAGCAACAACGGCGACCAGCCGCTCTACGCCCGCCTCTGGGGCAACGGCTTCCTCCCCTCCCTCCACCAGGGCGTCCAGTTCCGCTCCGGCAAGGAGCCCGTCCTATACTTAAATGATCCCCCCGGGATCAAATCGAGTAGCCGCCGGCGGATGCTGGATTACCTGCGCGACCTCAACGAGGCCCAGGAGGCGCGCGTGATGGACCCCGAGATCAGCTCCCGCATCGGCCAGTACGAAATGGCCTACCGGATGCAGACGTCCGTCCCCGAAACGATGAATGTGGACGGTGAGCCGGACTCGATAGTTGACCTCTATGGCCCACAGGCGCGCATTCCCGGCACCTACGCCGCCAACTGCCTCCTCGCCCGCCGGCTCGTCGAGCGCGGCGTCAAGTTCGTCCAGCTCTACCACCAGGGCTGGGATCAACACGGCAACCTGCCCTCCGAGATCTCGAAACTAACCGCCGACGTCGATCAACCTTCGGCAGCGCTTGTTATGGACCTCAAGCAGCGCGGCCTCCTCGAAGATACCCTCGTCATCTGGGGCGGCGAGTTTGGCCGGACGAACTACTCCCAGGGCAAACTCACGGCCGACAATTACGGCCGCGATCATCATCCCCGCTGCTTTACCATCTGGATGGCCGGCGCCGGCGTACGCGCCGGGCTGTCATATGGCGAAACCGACGAGTTCGGGTATAACATCGCCGAAAACCCGGTCCACGTGCACGACTTCCAGGCTACCCTCATGCGCCTCCTCGGCGTCGACCACGAACGCCTCACCTTCAAGCACCAGGGCAGGCGCTACCGCCTGACCGATGTCCATGGAAAGGTTGTAGATGCGCTGCTGGCGTAAATCTCATTGATCATTCACCCCAGAATCCGAACCGGCTCCCACTGCATGGCCGTGGTGACGATGGGCCCCTGTTCTGGGTCGACGTACACATCCACCTCCGACCGCACCCCGAACTCGGGCAGGTAGATGCCCGGCTCCACCGAAAACCCGATGCCGGGAAGCACGGCGCGGGTATCGTGAGTTTCAATGTTGTCCAGGTTCATGCCCAGCGCGTGCGGGGTCGGGCTCACGCCCATGCTGTGGCCGGTGCGGTGGGTGAAATACGCGCCATAGCCGGCATCCACAATCACCTTACGCGCCACATCGTCGAGTTGCCAGCCCTGGAGCGGGTTGCCGGCCTTCCAGTCGGCCTGCAGCCTCTCGATCACGGCATCGCGCGCGGCGTTGACGGCGCGGTAGACTTCCAGGTGTTTCGCCGGGATGTCGTGGCCGGCGAAACCGGTCCAGGTGATGTCGCAATACACGGCGTGCGGCTCGGGCTCCTTCGCCCACAGGTCGATCAACACCCAATCGCCTTTCACAATGGACGCATGTTCGGTGGCCGAAGGTTCGTAATGCGGGTCGCCGCTGTGGGCGTTGACGGCCACGATCGGTCCGTGGTCGATATAAAGCCCATGCGCGTCGAAGCCGCGGCGGATGAACTGCTGCACATCATATTCGGTAACACTCCGCCCCGAACGCAGCTGTTCGCCGATGTACGCGAATGCTTCATCCTTCACCATATTAACGAGCCGGCAGGCGCGCATATGGGAGTCTACCGATTTCTTCGACCAGGCGGTGGCGGCCGCCTGAAACAGGTCGGCGGACGAGACGATGCCGGGCCCCATCGACCGGATGAGTTCGAGGGTGCCGCCGTCGACAAACGAGCTCATCGGAATTTCGCCGCCCGGGGAGTATTCCATGGCCACCGTACGCGCGCCTCCGAGCAGCCCGCGCAGGTTCGACTGCATGTCGGCCCAGCCGGAGTAGAGCGTCATCGGGTAGCCGGCGTCGCGGAAGAGCTGTTTGTCGAGCCCGTTGGCCAGCATCCGCGCCGATCCTTCGGCCGGGATCCAGAGGTAGTTGCGGCGCGACGTGGCCTGCGGCCCGCCGAGAAGATGGGCAAAAACCGGGTTGCTGCCTCGGAAATCAAACAACAACCAGCCATCGATGGCATGTGCCTTCATGAAGGCGCGCGCCTTATCGAGAACGTCCATAAAAACCAGAACCTGAAGGGTGAATGAAGCGGCCGGCTGGTTAGCGTCGCTAACTGCTACGCCAGCGCAGAGGTATGGAGGTGGAATTGCGTTGCTTGCGGCGTTGAACGTAAGGACAAAAAGGAGTAACGTACAACCCTCTTTGACGCGTCTTCGTCACGTAGTCCTAACCCTTCGCCCTCATGATCCGTCGAACCCTTCTCCTCGGGTGCCTGCTCGCGGTAGCCTCCATCGCCGTCGTCTCGCCGGCCCGTGCCCAGCGCACGCTCATCCACGCCGGCACCCTGCTCGACCCCGGCGTTTCGATGACCCCCATGACGCAGCGGACCATCGTCGTCGAAGGGGATCGGGTGATCGCTGTCGCGGAAGGTTACCTGACGGCCGGCGCCGGCGATACGGTGATCGATCTAAAGAACCACTTCGTGATGCCCGGCTGGATTGACTCCCACACGCACCTCGACGGTGAGTCCCGTAAAAACGACTATATGGACGCACTCCGGCTCTCACCGCCCTACAAGGCCCTGATGGCGACACGGTACGCTAAAACGACGCTGTTGTCCGGTTTCACGACGGTCCGCAACGTGGGTGGAAGCGATGGGGTCGACTTCGCGCTGCGCGACGCCATCAACGCCGGCGTCATCATTGGCCCCCGCATGTTCGTGGCCGAAGGGCTTTCCGTCACAGGCGGCCATGGGGATCCTTCAAACGGGCTTCGTGAGGACATCTTCGGCATACCGGGTATCGAGCACGGTGTGGTGGATGGAATTGACTCGGCCATGCGGGGCACGCGGCTGGGCATCAAGCGCGGGGCCGATCTGATCAAGATAACGGCCACTGGCGGGGTGCTTTCCGTGGCGCGGGACGGCTCCGCCCCATCGTTTCTTGAAGATGAAATCGCCGCCATTGTCGAGGTGGCGCGGGGGTATGGCCTCAAAGTGGCCGCACATGCGCATGGTGACGAGGGCATGCAACGGGCCGTCCGCGCCGGGGTGGCCTCGATCGAACACGGGACCCTGATGAGCGACGAAACGATGCGGCTGATGCGCGAGCGCGGCACCTACCTCGTGCCCACCATCATCGCCGGCCGTAGCACGGCGGATTCGGCAAAAATCGAGGGGTACTACGCCCCCCTCGTCCAGAAAAAAGCGCTCGAGATCGGGCCCATGATCCAGGCCACGTTCGGCCGCGCCTACCGCGCCGGCGTACCCATTGCCTTTGGCACCGACGCGGGAGTATTCAAACACGGCCGCAACGCCATGGAGTTCGCCTACATGGCCGAAGCTGGCATGCCGGCGATGGAGATCCTCCGAACAGCCACGTACAACGCCGCCGACCTCCTCGGCCAGCGCGCCAACCTGGGCACCCTCGAAGTGGGCAAATACGCCGACATCGTCGCCGTGGCCACGAACCCTCTCGAGGACATCACCAGCCTGCAACGCGTGGCGTTTGTGATGAAGGGCGGCGCTGTTTATCTCAGGCCAGGGGACGGTTCAAGGTGACATGTACAAGGTTTAATGAAGACACCTTATACCTTAAACCCCGAACCTTAAACCTCGAGATACCGCATGAACTCTTGCAGCCGGTACTTGAACTCGTCGTCGTTCTGATCATCGCTGAAATAGGCGACGACGTGGTACCCGTAATGTTCAAGCAGGTGGCGCACGCGCGCCGTGTCCATGACGTTGAGCTTAAGCGTCACCCGCATGGTGTCGCCTTCCTGGTCAACGGCCGTGTGCTCGGCCGCGGAGGAGAGGATCTTCACCCGGTCCTGCTCGACGATGTGGGCCAACTGCGCGAGGGAATAGTCGCGAGGGTTGACTTCAAGCGCGATGATCGCCCCGCTTTCCTGCGTCGCGAGCATCCGAGCGAACTGATCGAACAGGTTGTGACGCTTGACGAGACCCACGTACTCTCCATCTGCGCGGGCGACGGGTAGCGCCGTCAGTTCATGATCAACGATGATCTTGGTGGCGTCGAAGATGTGGGCGTCCGGCCGAACGCTGATGGGTTCGAGGCCGAGCAACGACGAGACGGGAGCGTCCGGGCCGAAGGCGTCGAGCAGCATGTTTTCGGAAATCATGCCCACCAGCATGCCGTGCTCGTCGACCACCGGCATGTGCCGAACCCGCATTTCCAGCAACAGCCCCAGCGCGTGCTCTACCGAATCGGTGGGGAGGAGCGGAGGGGTATCTTCACTGATCAAGGTCTGGATGGTCATGTCGGAGCCTCCTGTAGCGTGATCGACGCGTGCCTGGCACGTCGTCGTAAAAGCGGTTAATCGCGGAGCGATCGCGAAGGTGTATGCATCCTGGGGGCAATACACTGCCGCGTCGAAGGAACCACTACATACCGATAAACAATCGGCATGCCACGGTGTCGACGCGAAGGGACTGTCTTCGCCAGTATGTACGCAACGGACCGCGCCGGGGGCCGTCTGGTTTAATGGCACTTACGCGTATCGAGGGGTTGAACTCCGGCCGAAAGCTTAATGATTTCTTCAGGTACAGGCAACTCTCGTTAGCGACAAAATAATTGCCCTGTGGAGCACACGTCATGCGCCGGCAGGCATCGGGTGGTACTCCGGCCGGACGCGCCAAAACCTCGCTTACGTAGGTATCGGCGCAAATCCAGCAAACTTATCGACCATCCGGTGCACATCGCCGGCAAGTTCGCGCGCCACCCGGAACCGCAAACAGGCGATGGCTACTGGGGGTTCATCCTCCCCATTCGGTGTGGTGTAGAGATATTCTTCGGACGTTACATCGGCCAACTGGTGGAGCTGCGCGATCGTGCGAGACTCTGCCACGGGCACGTACGCGATGTGCTCCTCGAAATCGTCCTGGATAAGGCTCAACAGGGCCTCTTTCAGCCCATCCATGCCGATCCCGCGAAGCGCCGAGACAAATACTGCATGGTGGTACTCTTCGCGAAGCGCCATCAATAGCCCGCGCTCCTCGAGTCTGTCCACTTTATTAAACACCATGAGCGTCGGACTGTCCTGAGCGTCCAGTTCCTTCAGCGTCTGGTTGACCACCTGGATGTGGTCCTCGAAACACGGGTGCGTCACGTCGACCACATGGAGCAACACGTCGCTTTCACGGACTTCGTCCAGCGTGCTCTTGAAGCTCTCAATGAGACCATGCGGCAACTTGCGGATAAAGCCGACAGTATCGGAAAGCAGAATCTCTTTCCCGGGCTCCAGCTCGACCTGGCGTGTCGTCGGGTCGAGCGTGGCGAACAGACGATCCTCCGCGAACACACCGGCATCCGCCAGCACGTTCATCAGGGTCGACTTGCCGGCGTTCGTATACCCTACCAACGAGACGCGCGTAAACGCCTGTCGGCCCTTACGCTGCGTCGTCCGCTGTTTGTCGATCTTATTCAGCCGCTCCTTCAGCGTCGCGATCCGGTTGGAGATCAGCCGGCGGTCCGTTTCGATCTGCGTCTCACCCGGACCCTTTGTCCCGATGCCGCCTTTCTGACGGGAGAGGTGCGTCCACTGGCGGGTCAGGCGCGTGCGAAGGTACTCGAGCTGGGCGAGTTCGACCTGGGTCTTGGCCGTGGCCGTCTTGGCCCTGCGTGCAAAAATGTCGAGGATGAGCGCCGACCGATCGAGCAGCTTGCACTTGACCTGCTTCTCGATATTGCGCAACTGTTTCGGCGACAGATCGTCGTCGAATATCACCAGATCGGACTCCCGCTCGGCCACGAGTGCGGCGAGCTCCTCCACCTTCCCACTGCCAATGTAGGTGGATGCGTGGATTCGCTGGGCGACCTGTACGATCCGATCCGTCACGCGTGCGCCAGCGGTGTCGGCCAGCAACTCCAACTCATCAAGCGAATCGTCCATTTCTTCACGCGTATGGCCTGAATGAACGACGCCGACGACGATGGCTGTTTCCTGTTTCTGCGGTGTGCTTTCTGTCAACGATTCCCTCTACAGTCCCATGCGATCCCTGCCAGCGGCCCGTTGCCGGCGGCCAGGAGGCTTTCGGGAGAATGTGCCCTTATTATACCGGACGTGATGGTGTGGGTTGCACCGGCCCACCACCTCACCCGAATGCGCGCTCGATGGGCTGGATGTCCCTATTTTCGACCAGGCGCGAAACGAGTTTCCGGAAACGGTCCTCGTGCGCCCGGGGAACGACCAACTCGAAGCGCGACCGCCGGCCATCATCGTCCCGATAAAAGAATACATAGTGATTCAAACGCCGGCCCGGGGTGACGAAGAAGTCCTCCACACGCCCCCACTCCAGCGTGTCCCGAGGGTCGTGAATCGACCGGATAAGCCGGTAATCGGTCACAAGTACTGCCCGCGACATCCGAACCGCCAGACACCAGCACAGCGCGCCCAGGGTGTAGCCCGATCCGAGCCCCATCAACCGATAATCCTCCTCGAACGCGGCATACACCGTAAGCACGAGGACGACAAACAGAAACCCACCCGGCCAGAAAAAAAACGACCGACCGCTATACCACGAAAAGCGGATCGGACGGACCCGTAACCGATTCAGGATCGAAATCGCCATCAGCGCCCCGGTGGCTACGAGAAAGGCGACGAGCAGCGTCACCTGAAGGACCGCCAACACATTCGGGATGAAAGTAGACGGGGTCATACGTTTGGGTTCGCGAGTCGCCGGCCTTGGAAGCCCGGAGCCAGAGGATATGGGCCGGGAGGGGAGTGGGCCGTGGGCACCATCTAGTACTGTAGAACGGTTACACCATACAAGAACCGCTTACGCTGCAACAGCTTCGGGACGCCATTGGCGCGCCAGCAGCATTTCCGCAACCAGAAAAACCAACGCAAGCAGTAGGAAGACGTTCCATAACTCTATTCCGCTCCGCTCTTCATCCAGCTGCTCGAATACACCTTCGATCCCCTCTCCGGCTGCCACATCGAGCAGACGTACGGGAGCATCCGCTCCCGCGTCCAACCGTTCGATCGCCTCGTCCGCCGGCCAAACGGCCAGATCGGACTCCTCCGTTTGAAGGTTCAGAGCCACCCGGCGCACAAGCGTCTGGCCGGCATACACATCATATAAACCCGGCGCGGTGAGCGAGGGATCGTTTTCTACCAACACAGCGCCGAGCAGGCTCCGCTGCTCCGGCGTGAACTCCTCGCCGTCCGGCGCCCGCAGCACGATGGGCTCCACACCCACCACACCCGTCAGTCGCCACTCGCCCGGCTCGCCAATGACCAGGGGTTCGCCGGCGCCCGAGTCATCGGCCGTCAGATAAAACATGGAGCGGTACACGAGGGGGATGAACAGGCCCCGCCGCGGAAGATCGCTCCACTGGATGTTGGGGGCGACGGCCATCAAAAACACGATGCCTTCGCCGTGACGCACCTCCTGCAAGAAAGGGAAGCCGTTCGAGAGCTGGATGAGGGTCTGCTCGTTGCCAGCGCCAGCGGTGTAGTTCATGGCGTGCGTAATGAGCGGGCGCTCGACTACCACCCGCGCGGGGTCACCAGCGTCTTCAAACACGCCCTCGAACAAGGGATGCTCTAGATCCACCCGATCAAACGAGGCGATCGACGTCTCCCCTCCCAACGCGCCGCTGAATCCGCTGAATTGCCCCGCGCCAACGGCCTCGAACAGGGCGTTATAATCCGCCGCCTGGCCGGCTTCACCCGGATAAAACAGGAGCCCGCCCCCATCGTTCACATACTGGGCCAGGGCCCCCACCTCGCCGCTGGACAGGGTGCGGACGCCGACCAGCGCCACGGCATCGTACGAGCCGAGGGTCCGAGTGGCCAACGCCGTTTCGGAAATCGTCTCCAGGTTAAAGATGGACCGGCCACGCGTCAGTTCGGGCGAAAGCGCCAGCGTGATGAAATCGGTGGCGTGCCCCTCGCCGGCTACCACCAGCAGACGGCGCTGTTCGGGAACGTTGAGGGTGAAATACCGCACGTTGTCGCTCTCGAACGCGTCATCTTCGATCCGCACTTCACCCGGCAGCCACCCCCGCTGTTGGGGCGACACCGTAAACGAGACGTCGGTCGGCACTCGCGGCGGCAGGTCAGCCGCCGCCTGCGCCACCCGCTCGCCCTCCAGAAACACACTCGCTACGTATCCCTCCATCGCCGCCTCCCCATAGTTGACCAGCGTAGCCTCGATACGAACCGGCTGCCCCGCCTCGACGATCCGGCTCACCACGTGGGCCCGGGTGATCGCGACATTGGGCTCCACCCGACCGCCAACCGGCACCACATACGTGCGCACCGGTTCAGCCCCCGCTCCGAGCACCGTGTCGGCCAGCATGTGGCGCTGCAGGTCGGACACCACGTATAATTCGCGATTGAGGTGGGACGCGCCAGCCAGCACCGTCCGGGCGCGGTCCATCGCCTCGAACAGGGTGGCGGACGCCGGCTCAATCCCGATCTCACTCACCACATCCTGCGCCAGCGCCCGCGTGGTGATCGGCTCCTCTCCGTTGCCCAGCGACCCCGTGGGCAGGATAAATACCTCGTCGCCGGTCTGCGTATACTGGATGACGCCGGCGGCCAGCGCCTTCGCCTGATCGATGTACGCGCCCTGGGCATCGCGCACGGCCATCGATCGCGAATTGTCGATCACCACGGCGATGGATGTACGCGCCCGGCCACCCATCACGCCGGACAGGGCCCCGGTGATGGTGGGGCGCGCGAACGCCATGGCCAGACACGCGAGCGCCAGCATCCTAAGCGCCAGCAGCAACAACTGTTTGATGCGCACACGCTGCATCGTGCTCTTCTGGAGCTCTTTCAGAAAGGCCAGCGAGCTAAAATCCACCCGGCGCGGCCGCCGGAAGTTAAACAGGTGGATGATCAGGGGGATGGCGGCGACAAGAAGCCCCAGCAGCAGGAGCGGGTTGAGAAAGGTCATGGATGCGTTTGCGCGTGAGATATATCCCCCGTACACGCGGAAGACGTATCGCGTTCCATTCAACCAATGGATGGATCGAGCAAGCGATGGATCCTTGTATGCCTTGTCGAAAAACGCCCTCGCCGCATAACAAAAGAAAGACCTTTGGGGTTTTTAAACCCCAAAGGTCTCTTCCCAACACAGGCCGTGGCGAGGTCTCAGCGAATGAGCGCCACCGTATGCGTCATCGTCTTGCCGCCAGCCTCGAGGCGGACGAGGTACAGGCCGGCCGGCTTGCCGTCGGCATCCCAGCGCAGCTGCTGCATGCCGGCGGGGACGCTCGCGTCCACGAGCGTGGCCACGCGGCGCCCAAGCAGGTCGTATACCTCCACACGGAGGTATCCCGGCGCGTCAAGCGTCACGTCCACCGTGAGGCGGTCGCGTACCGGGTTCGGGAACAGGTCGACCGCCGAGACGGCGAACCCGCGGGGCGCGTCCTCAAGGGCCGTCGAGGTGCCGTAGTTGAAGAGACTGCGCGCGACATCCTCCCAGCCGGCGCCGTTCCATGACTGCGTGAGTGAGACCGTGATGTCGTTATCGCCGTCGAACGTATTGACATCGCGATCCTCATTCACCCATTCCGAACCGCTCCACGACTCGAACAGGATCTGCGTATCGTTGCCGGCTCCGTCGTAGGTGTACGTTTCGCGTGCGATCGGCGAGAAGTCGCCCGAAAGAACATCGGCCGTTTCCTGTACCCCCTGGATCACGCGACCCTGGTCGTCATAGGTCGTCACGTCGCGCGAAATGGAAAACCAGTCTTCGCCGGCCCAGAATTGGCTCGTGCTCGTCGATGTATCGCCCGACCAGACAGTTTCGATCCGGGTGCCGTTTGTCCAGACCTCCTCGGTCTCATCATAGATTTCCGTCAACGATTCCGTCTCGCGATCCTGATCGTCGAACGACGTCGTGATGCGGGATGAGTTCACCCAGGCTTCGTTCTCCCACGACTGAGTTAACGAAGTCGATTCGTTGCCACCGTCGTCGTAGGTGTACGTCGTTAATGTGGCATTTACCCACGTTTCGTTTTCCCAGCTTTGCGACAGACTGGTCGAAAGATTGCCCCCGTCGTAGGTAAACTCGGAACGCGATTCGTTGACCCACTGCGTCCCATCCCATTCTTGAAACAGGGAGCTAGCCTGGTCGCCTTCGACGTATTCGAACTGGATCCGGAAATCATTAACCCATTCCGTGCCGTTCCATTCTTGGCTGATGATCTCGGAAGGGAACTCAGCATCGGAATAGGTCAGCAGAAAACGGGAGCTGTCCGACCAGGCCTCGGCGACCCAGTACTGCTCGACGACGCTGGTGAGCCGTCCATCCGCCGACGCCAGGCGCAGGTCGGGCAGCAAATTCAGGCCGGCAAGCATGAGGCAGCGCGCCGGGCCGTCGGCCGGGAGTACGCTGTCCAGCGCCGCCACGCGCTGCTCGCGCGACGCCTTCGAGTACGGCGCGGCCGGGGTGATGTGGGCGTCGATGCCGGCCCGGAAGGCCGCGGCGGCAACGGACGTCTCGCAGGATTGCGCGCTCGACGGGCGAACCGCGACAAGCGCAAGAAATACCAACAGGAGTGCGGTAGCGATGCGTTTCATAGGGGTGTGGGATTAGCTGTGCGTGAGCGGATTTGCCAGAGCGCTCTTTCTCTCGATGTAGAGGATTTCCAATACGATCCCCCCATCGGGATAGTACCGCTAAAAGCCGAGAGAGACAAGTGTGTGATGGCGCATGCCCTGTTACATCACACACCCAACGCCCTAGTTTGGATTTGCCGGGGAAGAATCTTAAGCTAGCACGCCCTCCTTCCAGGTTCCGAGAGATCCTCATGGCCGACACCGACACCACGAAGAAAGCCCCATCGGGCCTTCTCAATCGCTTCTTGACCGGCATCGAGGTCGTAGGCAACAAGCTGCCCGACCCCTCGATGTTGTTCCTCATCGCCTTGCTGATCGTGTGGGTGCTCTCTGCCCTGCTTTCACCGATTGCGTTCACCGACATCGACCCGCGCTCGGGCGAGGGTATCCGGGTGAACAACCTGCTGACGGGGTCCGCGCTAACAACCTTCATGGCCAGCATGGTGACCATCTTCACCAGCTTCGCGCCGCTGGGGGTCGTGCTGGTGGCCATGCTGGGAGTCGGCGTGGCGGATCAGGCCGGCTTTTTTAACACCAGTATCAAGCTGCTCCTGCAGCGCACATCCGTGAACCTGCTCACGCCGATGGTGGTGTTTGTGGGCCTGTTGAGCCACAGCGCCATCGATGCCGGCTATGTGCTCGTCATCCCCCTCGGGGGCATCATCTTTTACGCCGCCGGCCGGCATCCGGTGGCCGGCATCGCGGCGGCCTTCGCCGGGGTTTCGGGGGGATTCAGCGCCAACCCGGTGCCGGGCGCGTTGGACCCGCTCCTCCAGGGCTTTACCCAGCCGGCCGCGCAGATCATCGACCCCACCGTGCTCGTGAATCCCCTCGGCAACTACTTCTTCACGTCCATCTCCAGCCTGCTCATCGTGGGCCTTGCCTGGTATGTGACGGATCGTATCGTGGAGCCCCGGCTGAACCGGACGAGCCCGGTCGATGCGGACGCGGAGCGGGCGCCGGCGATGGACGTGATCGCGCCGCGCGAACGCAAAGCCTTCTGGTGGGCGGTCGCGACAATGGGGATCGGCCTCGCCGGCCTCGCGCTGGCGATGTGGCCAACGGGCTCCCCGTTCCGCGACGCCAGCGGATCGCTGAACTCGTTCCAGGCGCCGATCATGCAGTCGATCGTCCCCCTCATCTTCCTCCTTTTTCTTATCCCCGGAGTGGTGTACGGGTACGTCGCCGGCGTCTTCACGAAGTCGAAAGACATGGTCGATGCCATGACGAAGTCGATGAACGGGATGTCCTACTACATTGTGATGGCCTTCTTCTGTTCGCTGTTCGTGTACGCCTTCGGCCAGTCGAACATCGGCGCGCTGCTGGCGCTCAAGGGGGCGTCGCTGCTGAAAGCACTGGCGATGCCGGGCTGGGTGACGATCCTCGGCATCATCCTGCTGACGGCCTTCGTGAACCTGTTCGTCGGTTCCGCCTCGGCCAAGTGGGCGCTCCTCGCGCCCATCTTTGTCCCGATGCTGATGCAGGTGGGCATCTCACCCGAGCTCACACAGGCCGCCTACCGCGTCGGCGACTCGTCCTCCAACATCATCACCCCACTGATGCCCTACTTCCCGCTCGTGGTGGTGTACTGCCAGCGATACGTAAAAGCCTCCGGCATCGGCACGCTGACGGCGATGATGCTGCCCTATACGGTCGTATTCCTGGTGTGCTGGACGGCCTTCCTGATCCTCTACTGGACACTCGGCATCCCGCTCGGCCTCGGGGCATTTTATACGTACCCGGCGCCGTGAGGGGGTGTCACTGCTGCTTCAGCTCCTCCAGCCACTCCTTCAGCCGGCCGTTGTTCGGGTTGAGCTCGATCGCCTTTTCGACGCTCTGGATCGCCGCCGGCGTGTCCTCCTTGGCGACGTAGGCTTCGCCCATGACCGCGTACGTCTGGCTTGAGGTCGGGAAGAGCTCGGCGTTCATCGCCAGGAAGCGCAGCGCCGCGTCCGGGTTTTCGGCGTCGAGCAATTGCTGGGCAAGGCGGACGAGGGTCGGCTCCTGGAAGTTGTACGAGAACCCGCCGAGGTACTGTTCGCGTAGCCGCTGGTATTCAACGACCGCTTCTTCGACGCCTTTCTCCGACACATAATCGGCCAGCATGTCCTCCAGCAAGGCCGGCCGCGTCACGCCGCGGTGGCAGGTTTCGCAGGTCACGTTCAGCTTCTCGCCCTCACCCGGCGCCTCCGCGATGAAGTCGGTATTGACACTGTGCACCATCCGCATCATCACGCGGGAGACCTCCTTCACCTCCTTGTCGTCCGAGGCGAAGTCGAACGTCGAGGGGGGCTTGCCTTCTTCGCCGACATGGCAATACAGGCAGCGAACGCCCAGCGCCCGCGTGAACCCTTGCATGACACGGCGGACCTCGGGAAGCGGCATGTCTTCGGGCAATACCTTCAAGTTTTCAGCTTTCTCATCCTGCCCGCCAGGACCCGGCTGAGCCTGGACGACGGTAACGAGGGCGGCGAACACAAGGCTCATGAGAACGATGCGCTGTATCAGACGATGGAGCATGGACGTGTGCGTGATGGGCGTGACGATGGGTAAGACGTAGTACAAACACTCAAGGTAAGCCCTCTCCCGCTCCCATTCAAGGCACGCACGGATGCCCCATCCCACGAAAAGCCCCGCCGGCGGATGGCAACTATCCCGCGGCTTCATTTTATTCCGGCACATTCCCGTCAAGCCGTGTTGTCTATGGATTTCATGCTGCTAGCCATCCTGGGTTACGTTCTGATGCAACTGGGCATCGGGGCCTATATTTCTCGCCGCATCAAGACAGAGGAGGATTACCTCGTCGCCGGCCGGAGCCTCGGCTACGGGCTCACCACCTTCACGCTTTTCGCCACCTGGTTCGGGGCCGAAACCTGCATCGGCGCCGCCGGCGCTATCTACACCGACGGCCTCTCCGGCGGCAGCGCGGACCCATTCGGCTACGCCCTGTGCATCCTACTCATGGGTCTGGTCTTCGCCGTCCCGATCTGGAAGCGCAAGCTGACGACCCTCGCCGACTTGTTCAGGCAGCGCTATTCGACCACCGTCGAACGCACGGCGATCGCGCTCATGATTCCTGGATCGATGTTCTGGGCCGCCGCGCAGATCCGCGCCTTTGGTCAGGTGCTTTCGGCGACATCGGGGATAGACGTGACGTTGACGATCACCATCGCCGCCGGCATTGTCATCGTTTACACGATGTTTGGCGGCCTGCTGGCGGATGCCTGGACGGACCTCGTGCAGGGCATCGTGCTCATCGCCGGCCTGGTGACGCTTTTTGTGATTGTCGCCGGCAACCAGAGCGCCGGCATCGGCGCGTTGATCCAACCGGAACAGCTGCAGCTCTTTGGCGGGCCAGAGGTGGGTTGGCTGGAGGTGCTCGAAACCTGGGCGATTCCCGTGATCGGATCAGTCACGGCGGCTGAATTGCTCACCCGCGCTATCGCGGCGCGGTCTCCACAGGTCGCCCAACGGTCGGCCTTCATGGCCGGCGGGGTCTACCTGCTCATCGGGCTGATTCCGGTCACGATCGGACTGATCGGCGCTTCGCTTATGCCCGGCCTCGAAGATCCGGAACAGCTTCTCCCCCTTGTCGCCCGGCAGTACCTTCCGCCAGTCCTGTATGCTCTGTTTAACGGCGCGCTGATTTCTGCCATCTTATCCACCGTGGATAGCGTACTGCTGGTGGCCGCTTCCCTCCTGTCGCACAACATCATCGTCCCTCTGCGTCCGGGGTTGACCGAGCGCCAGAAAGTGATCATCGCGCGGGCGTCGGTGGCTGGATTCGGTGTGCTGGCGTACATCATGGCGATCCACGCGGAAGGCGTCTACGCGCTGGTGGAGGAGGCTTCCGCGTTCGGCAGCGCCGGGCTGTTCGTGATCATCGTGTGCAGCCTGTTTATCCCCTGGGGCGGGGTCTACAGCGCGATGAAGGCGCTTCTGCTGGGAATCAGTGCGTGGGTGCTGGGGGCCTACGTCCTCGATACGTCGTATCCCTATATAGTATCCCTGCTGGCAGCCGGCGGTGGGTATGCGGCGGCGGCCTTCGTAGAGACACAAGTAACCGCCCGGTGGGCAAAGGCCCCGGGGTGAATCAACGGTACCGCATGCGAGTGCCGTGAGTGAGTGAGAGTAGGATCTCGTCGGCGGAGAGCCCCTCGGGGAAGTACACACCCGAAATCTTGGCCGTGTGGATGCTGGCCCCTTCGAGGTTGCAGGTGCGCAGATCCAGGCCTCGCAGGTCGGCCTGGCGGAAGTAGCCGTTTCCGAAGTCGATATTCTCGGCATCGATCCCCCGCAGGTCGAGCCCGCGGAAGTCCATACCGGTGAAGTCGTAGCTCGGAAACCCGGCACGCTGGGTGTTAAACTCTTTGATCAGCCGAAGCCGGATAAGCTGATAGAGCCGATCCTCGGCAATGGCAGGTTCGACATGTGTCATACCGTACCTCTCGCGTTGATGGAAGGAAAGCGACGGCGCCGGCCCCGAGGGCCGCGCCCGTCACGCGCAACAGGTACGGAAGGACAACAGGCGTGCCATGGCGGCCTCAGCCGGCGGTAGAGGGCGGAATCAGCGTCGCCTCGCCTCCCACGCACATCTTGCCTCCGCTGTATACGTATAGCTTGGCGCGGATGTGTTTTCGATTCTCCACCTTTTCGGCAATCTTTACCTCCACGGTAATTTCGGAATCAACGACGACGGGGCGCAGAAACTTGGCGGACAGGGCCACGGCCACGCTGCCGGCGCCCGGAAAATCACGGCCCAGCACTTTTGATACGATGCCGAGCAAAAAGACCCCGTGGACGATCGGCTTGCCGAATGTCGTCGTCGCGGCAAACGCCGGGTCGATGTGCAGCGGATTGTCATCCCCCGACACGTCGGCGAAGGCCTGGACATCGGCCTGGGAGATGGTGCGGGTAAAGGAGAAGGTATCGCCGACCTTGAGGCTTTCGTAGGTGTGCATTATCAATGGGTATCGATTCGGGTGGGGGTGGTCATCTGGCTGAATATGCGCTCGGCGACGGCGTCCCAGGTCGACTCCTTCACGACGCGCTCGCGCCCCTGCCGGCCCAGCCGGCGGGCGAGGTCCGTGTCCTTCAACAGACGGAGGATGCCGGCCGTCAGCGCCTCGACGTCGCCGGGCTCGACGAGCAGGCCCGTCTCCCCGTGGCGTACCGCATCCGGAATGCCGCCCGAATACGTGCCAATTACGGGTTTTTCGCAGGCATTGGCTTCGAGGAATACGATGCCGAAGCCTTCGACCTCGGGCGGTTCGCCGCGGCAGGGCATGGTGACGACATCGGCCGCGTTATAATACTGTACGATGGCGGCATAGTCGACCCCCGCCAGAAACCGCACGTGCGACTCGATGCCGAGAGATACGGCGAGCGCTTCGAGCCGGGCGAGGTCGGGGCCGTCGCCTACCACCAGATAGATCAGATCCGGCACTTCGTGCAAGACACCCGGCAGCGCCCGAAGGGTGGTATCGACCCCTTTACGAGCGACGAGGCGGCAGACGGTCAGCAGCACCACTTTGCCGTTGAGCCCGAGCCGATCGCGAAGGGCGGTAGGATCGAGTGGGGCGAACAGTGCCGGGTCGGTGCCGTTGTTCACGACCGTGATGCGGCCGGCATCGACCCCCGCTTCGCGCAGGAGATCGCCCGTATAGCCACTGACCGGAAAGAGGCGCTCGGCTTCGGCGAAGACGCGCCGGCGTAGCCCGTTGTAGCCGGCCCGCACAAATCCGGGTGCCCGGTTCGGCTCAAAAAGAATCTCGCGGCCATGTACCGCGACGAAAAGGCGCTTCGGCGTCCCAAAGGGGTGCATCAGCACCACCGGCAGGGCCGAAAACCACTGCGCGCAAAACGCCGTGTCGAGCCGGCGCCGACGCGCGAGGCGCGCCGCATGGCGGGCTGCGTGGAAGGGAAACCAATCGCTGCTGGAGGATACTCGGTGCACATCGAAGGGCAGTAGGGCGTCGAGTTCCCGGGCGCGGGGGTAGTCCGGGGCAAGGACGACAAAGTCGTCCGTCCAGCCGGCGAACCGTCGCGCCAGCTCACCGGCATACGTCTGGATCCCCCCCAGCGCCGGGGGGAAATCCTGTGTGACAAACAACAACCGCATCAGGTCCTCCTCATCCTTCCTGCGACTCCAGGCCGCCGGTCAAGCGAAGCGGCTGCGCGAGGCCCGGGATCCCCCGCATAGCCGCGTTCGCCCAGCGGTCCCACGGGAATCCCAACACCAGGATCGCCACATTATTGGCCGGAAAATTGATGTTCATGGTGAGGAGGATGCCTACATGCATCGAAAATAGAAGCGCGGCAATGTAGGGACGCGCGCGTGGAAACCAGGTCAGAAATCCAAACAATTCCGTGAGCAGACCGAATGCCAGGATGGCGGTAGCCAGCGAATGAGAAGCCAGCGCCAGTTCCTGCAACATACCAAATTCCACGGCCCCCGTCATTGAAAAAGTGTCCACCGTACGTTCTGCGATCCACATCCACAGGTGACTGCCATCGACCCAGTGGGGCCCGGTGCCGATCAGCTTGCACAACGCCGCCGACGTATACCCCAGCCCGAGCGTGAAATAGCCGAAGCCCATCGCAAAACGTAAGGACCGTGTGCGGGTTTCGAAGGCGAGTGCCCCGAGCGCCAGACCCAGCAGGCAGATGCCGGCGATGTTCGAACCATGCGAAATCTCCCCGAGGCAAAAACGCGCCACGTACTGGACATGCATGAACAACAGGCTGGCGAGATAACCGTACCTCCAGATGCCAAAAAACCCCATCAGCACGGTCCCGGTCATCAGGCCGGCGTTCACCAACGCCGCCGGCCCGTTGAACATAAAGGAGATGTCGATATATTCAGCGATGCCCAGCGGAAGCACCACGTCGCTGATCTTGTCGATGTACAGACCCCAGCTCCAGGCGAAATAGATGACCCAATATACCACAAAGGCCTCGAACGCCCGGTGGTGGAGGGATTCCCCGGAGGTGAGCGGGCGATCGAAGCCAAACAGGTTCTCTGAGAAGGCAGCCATGGCGTTCAATTGGAAGCAAGCTCGAGGGACAGGTTAAACCGAGTCGTGTCGGGAGCCAGCAAGATGAACGGCGTATAGTGGACCTCGACTTCGTCCTGGTCGACCAGCCGGCCCTGCACCCGCATCACCAGGAGGGATCGCTCCTGCGTCGCCTCTCCGAAGATGGTGCGCAACGCAGCGACCCGATCGGCGTTCCAGGTGCTCGATTTGGCGACGAAGTTGGCGACGTCGTTCTGATTTACTCCCGTCGGATTGATCGGGAACGCCTCGCCAGGCAGGTCGTCAATCGAGACCGTGTGCCAGAGCAGCGAATCCGGTACGGCGGAGACATCTCGCACGATGGCGCGAGTCCACGTCCGCCCTCCCTGCGAAAACATGGGGTAAATACTAAACGGCCAGAACTCACCCAGGTGCGTGGCGACCAGCAGGGCGTAAACGACAATCGTTCCTCCCAGCAGCCGGCGCGCTCTTACAAGTGGTGCGGGGCGCATATGGATAAGGGGGTTCGGTGATACGTGATGTACCGCCTTTCTTCCGGCCGGATCCCTGGCGAATACATCAGATTTCTGTAAACAGCGCCCGCGGAGGCGAAGGAGTCAATCAGCATGCAACAACCCACGCTTCGCGACCGATGGTCCGCCCTCGCCGCCACGCGCGCAGGGCGCCACACCATCCGCGCCGTTCGTGTGGTGTTCACGCTGGGCATCTTTATTTACCTGATCAAGACGCTCCGCGACATCGGCTGGGGCCATATCACAGCGGCGATGCCCACCCACCCGCTGTTTTACCTCTGCGGCCTGCTGGTCTACCTCTCCATCCCCCTCACCGATGTGTTAACCTATAGCCAGGCCTGGGGCCGATCCCTCTGGTTCGGGATGCCGGCGTTTATTCAGAAGCGCATCTACAACCAGGATGTACTGGGCTACTCGGGGGAGGTGTTTTTCGCCGGCTGGGCGCAGAAACAGCTCCGACTACCGCTGGCGGACGTCCTGCGCACCGTCCGCGACCACAACATTCTCTCGTCCGTCGCCTCCACTCTCGTCGCCATCGGCCTCGTCGCGCTCTACCTTTCCGCCGGTGAAATCCGCCTGAAGGACCTCTTCGGTCAGCGGACACTATCCATTACGCTTGCTGCCGGCGTGGGACTGCTGGTCATCATTCCTCTCGCCATCCGGTTTCGCCACTACCTCTTTGCCATGCCCCGCCGGCTGGCACTCACCGTGTTCACCATCCAGTGCGCGCGTCTGCTCGCCGGCCAGGCGCTGCGTATCGCCCAGTGGAGCCTCGCGATGCCGGATGTACCGCTGCAGGTCTGGTTCTCGCTGGCCGCTGCCGCCCTCGTCCTCAGCCGTATTCCCATCGTACCCAGCCAGGATCTCCTCTTTCTGGGTATCGGCGTGGAAATGTCCACCATGCTGGGCATTTCCCAGGCCGCCATGTTCAGCATGCTGGCCGTTTCGAGCGCTGTCGACAAGCTGCTCAACCTGAGCCTCTTTACCTACTTCTCGATGCGTAGAATCGGCCAAAAACCTGCCGAAAAAGAGCCTTTTTAGAAGGTCCGGAAACAACGGTGGACCCTTCGCCCTAGAACCAGCACACCACCACCACATGATTGGTCCCTCAGTTGCGCGTCCGTTCCCCGATTGAACGAGAAGACAACACACCATGGTTGGAAAGTTACTTACGCCGGTCAGCCTCGTGCTTGCGCTTGCCGGCTTAATCCCCCGATCCGCTGCGCCGTCAGCTCAAGAGGCCATCACTATCGACGACTTCGAGTCCTACTCCGACGGAAGCCTGCCCACCCGCTGGAAATACCTCCAGGAACAAGAACTGGTATGGCTCGATCCGAGCCATATGCGGCCGAACGAGCAGTTTTATGTGACCCAGGATCCTGGCAACAACTTTCTGCGGGCCTATACCCACGACGAGGCCGTTCACCTTACCATGGCGAACGAAAAGGATGGGTTCGACTGGGACCTGCGTACCCATCCCGTGCTCCGGTGGGATTGGCGCGCCCTCCAACTCCCGAAAAACGCCCGTGAGGATTCCGAGCAAACGAACGATACCGGCATCGCCCTATACGTGTATTTCTCGTTCGAAGGGTTTATCATCAAACGGCCGAAAGGGATCAAGTACACCTACAGCTCTTCACTGCCGGTTGGCACGGTGCTCAAACAAGACAAGTTACGCGTCATCGTCGTAGCCAATGGCGCCGAAGGCTTCGGTCACTGGATGCGCATGGAACGCAACATGATCGACGATTACCGCGCTGTATTTGGCGATGATCCACCCCACCGGCCGCTTTCGATCCGCCTCTGGAGCGATTCGGACAACACCGGGGATTTCGGCGAAGGCGATTTCGACAACATCACGCTCGTGCCGGGCTCGTGACAGCCACGGCGCCCGTTCCCGGCGTCCCGCATCCTCCCACAACGGGTTGGATGTAATCCATCATACCGCCGGCAACGACCAGGAGGACTATGCACCGATTTTTTGAAGCGCTCCGACCGCTCATTCGATTCACCGTCCAGCATCCGCTCTGGATCCTCGCAATCGCCGGCCTTTTTACCGTGTTGGGTCTGTACAACGCCCGGCTACTCCGCGTCGATACCGATTTTGCCAACCTTCTCCCACACGATTACCCCAGCGTACAGGCCCTGGAGCGCCTCCGCGACACCGTAGGCAGCGAAAGCGGAGTCGATGTCGCCATCGTCAGCCCCTCGTTCGAAGCCAACCGACAATTCGCGGAGCAGTTCATCCCCCGCGCCCTCGCGCTTCGTGACGAGGAAGGCGGAGAGCCGGACTTCTCGCGAGTCGACTATCGCCATGAAACGGATTTCCTGAAGGACAACGCGCTCTACTTTGCCACGGACGCTGAACTCGATCAGCTCGAATCGTTCATCGACGATAAGATCGAGGAATCGCGCCTCGCAGCCAATCCCTTCTTCTTCGACCTGGAAGATGAAGAGGAAGAACCCGAGCCCGACTCGACGGCCCAGGCCATGGAGAAGGTGTACGACGACCTCGTCGGGAATGACTACCCGATTTCGGACGACAGCACGACGCTGGTCCTCCGCTTCATCCCTACGGGCTCCGCCACCAACATCCGGTTCATCGAACGCGTCTATGCCGACCTCGATGGGGTCATCGCCGAACTCGACCCGTCCCGCTTCCACCCGGACATGGAGGTCGTCACCGCCGGCCGACTCCTCCGTCAATACACCGAAATCTCGGCCATCACGAATGACGTGCGGCGCTCGTTCGGCGCTGGCGTGTTCACGGTGTTATTCGTCGTCGTGCTTTATTTTCTCTACAAAGGCTATCGTGCCCAGAAACACGGCGGATTTTCATGGTCCATCCTGCTTCGCCAGGCCGCCCGTATACCGGTCCTCGCCCTCCTCATCGCCATCCCGCTGCTGATGAGCCTCTCCTGGACGTTCGGTATCGCCTATGTCGCCTTCGAAACGCTCAACCTGATGACGTCCACCCTCGGGTTGGTTCTGTTCGGCCTTGGGATCGATTTCGGCATCCACTTCTACGCCCGGTACACCGAGGAACGCGGTAAGGGCAAATCCATGCCCCACGCGGCCGAGGATACCTTCGCCAGCACCGGGCAGGCCATAACGGTAGGCGCCCTTACGACCGCTGCGGCCATGTATGCACTTACGCTGGCCGATTTCCGCGGCTTCAGCGAGTTTGGCTTCATCGCCGGCACGGGGATCATTCTGGCGCTGCTGGCCATGCTGCTGGTGATGCCGGCACTCATCTCGGTCTTCGAACGCACCGGCCTGCTTCACTTCGGCGCGGTCGAAGCAGCCACAATTTCTACCCGCTATGCGCCCTTTCCCGCTGTAAAAACGATCCTGGCCGTCAGTGTTTCAGCCGTCGTCCTCGCACTCCTCTTCTTACCGCGTGTTGCCTTTGAATACGATTTCGGCACGCTCGAACCCACGTACGAAGCCTATAACGCCCGTCGCGATTACATCAACCGCGTGTACAATGACGGCGAGCGCCGCAATCCGGCCTATATCGTCGTAGACCGCCCCGAAGAAGTCCTGCCGCTCGTCCAGACTATCCGGGAGAGCGCCGCAGCGGATACCATATCACCCACCGTGCGCGAGGTGGAAAGCCTGCAGGAACGATTCCCCACGCTCCCCGCAGGACAACAGCGCAAGCTCAGCCGCATCGAAGCTATGCGGGAGCGCCTGGAAGACCCTTTCCTGAGCGCGGATTCATCGGAAGGCATCACCAGGCTCCGGCGCTCGGCCCAGACCAGCGCGCCGATCGACTTGAGCGTCGTGCCGGGCTACCTGAAGGACCGCTTCACGTCTCGCAATGGGGAAATCGGCAACTTCATCATCATCTACCCCTCCGTTGGCCTGTCCGACGGCCGGCAATCGATCGCTTTCTCGGACGACATCGGCCGCGTGGAAACGTCGGATGGCAAGGAGTATTACGCCAGCTCCTCCTCGCTCGTCGCGGCGGACATGCTCCGGCTCATGCGCTCCGAGGCGCCATGGATGGTCCTCGCCACCTTCGTGATCGTCCTCTGCCTCATGTACGTGAACTTCCGTTCGATCCGCTGGGCAGCCCTCGCTACCGTCCCCCTCTTAGTCGGCGTCCTCTGGATGCTGCTGGCGATGGAGTTTTTTGGGCTGAAGCTCAACTTCTACAACCTGATCGTCCTGCCGGCTGTGCTGGGTATCGGTAACGATGCGGGCGTCCACATTGTGCACCGTTACCGCGAGGAAGGCCGGCGCAGCATCATGCACGTGCTTCGCTCGACCGGCGAACATGTCTCAATGGCGTCGCTGACGACGATGATTGGCTTCTCCGGATTGCTGCTCAGCTTCCATCCAGGGCTGCACTCGATCGGCCAGCTCGCGGTGGTTGGCATCGGCGCCACGCTCCTCTCCTCCATGATCTTCCTCCCGGCCCTCCTCCAGTGGATGGAAAACCGGCAGCCGGCTGCCTGATCCATCCATGTCGTTAACGCGTGGCTTCGGACGCCTCCACCGCGCCCAGCAGCGTGAGCAGCGCATCGTCCAACGCCGCCTGCTGCACCTCCCGCGTGATCGACGCCCGCCCATCCCCCAGCTGGCGCCCGTACCAGGCAAACTGGGCGTGGTTGGCGCCAGCGACGCGCACCCACTGCGTGTGCGCCGGCAGATTTATCCCGAACGTGTCGATTTCATCTTCAGAAGCGAGGCCATCCTCCGAGCCATATACTTTCATGACCGGAATGGTCAGCGAACGCATGTCCTCTTCGCGGGGATGTGAGGTGGCGACAAGAAAGAGCCCGTCGAGCGCCCCCGCCTCCTGGCGCGCGAACGCCAGCGCAAACTTCCCGCCCAGCGAGTGACCGCCGGCGACCCACCGGCGATCCGCATCCGCCGCCATAAACGCCCTGGCCCGCCCATAGATCTTTTCTTGTGCTCGTTCAAACCACGACGCCATCAGCGGCACGTCTATCAGCACCACCTTGTAGCCGGCTTCAGCCGCCGCCCGCGCCATGGGCACATAGGCCTCGGTTTCGACCATCGAGCCCGGGAAAAACACCAGCGCCGTCCGGTGGGTGTCGGGCGCCGGCGTAAAGGAGTAGCCGGCATCCGTGGCTTCGACCGTCACACGAGCGTTGGTATGAAACATCGCCGGCGAAACGCCACGCGCCTGCATGTTATAAAACAACCAGCCCAGCACGGCGCCCCAGATCCCAAGTAGGGTGAAACGGAAGATGCGGCGCATGGAAGTCAGGGTCATCGTTACAACATCACCAGATACGTGAGCTTGAATACCCCGACCCGGTCGTTCAGGAGCAGGTCTCGCCGGGGATCAAACAGGACGTCGCCCCCCCGGGCAAAGTGGGACGACGTGTTGAACACCAGAAAGAGGTCGCTGCCCGGTGTGTGGATCCAGTTGATGCGGATGTTCGCCTGCAGATCGTGCGAGAAGTTATCATATTGAACCAATGCGCGGGCAAACAGCTTGCGATTGAGCGCTCCCAGGATCGACATCGACACCGTTGTCGCCTCGAAGGCGCCCTTCGCCACTGGAAGCCTGATGATCGAATGTTCGAGGAACGACTCAAGCGTCAGATGCCGCGACTGGCGGAATCCGATCGATCCTCCAAAGTCGGTGCGTGTACCGCTGTAAAAATCGCCCCGCGATGCCGACGCGACCGCGAACAACCGCCGGCTCGAATCCGTGTTGCCGACGATGCCGAATTCCCCGAACGCATAGTCCCCCGCCGAGATTTCGGCGTCGGGCGTGATCAAAAAAGGCTCTTCAAGCCGCTCGAACTGCCGGTTGTAAAACACCCGGACGAAGTCGCGACGCTGCAAATCGAACCGTACCCAGTACTCGCCTTCCGTAGACTGTTTTCGACCATCCTGCCCTTCGATATACGCGAAGTCGGCGTTCAAATACAGACGTCGCAGAAAAGGCAGCCCGTTGATGGCGACCAGAGGCGCATAATTCAGGTTACTGGCATACTGCCGCATATCCCGCCGGCGGACGAAGCCAAGCGCCGGATTATAGGTTTCACCGACGCTCGTGAATGCGGCCTCAGCCCCGTATAGATCGTTCTGCAACCGCAGACTCGCATGACCGGCCGCGTCGTCCAGTGCCCCGTTGCTCTCCCACACCTTCGTGTACCAGGCATTCACCGCGCTTGAGCTCCAGAACCGGTACTGCGCGTCGAAGCCGGCGGCGCGGTTGTAGTAGCCGGCCTCCTCGAAGTTGGTGACAATGGCGCCGGCCGTGCCACGCGTCAGAAAATCCGTTCGAACGCGCGCCACGGTGTTATTAGCGGAGCTCGTCCCCAGGAAGTCCCTCATCTCCTCACCGGTCTCGATATTGAGCAGACCGACAGAGAAACGCCCGACCTGTCCCGTCAACCGGCCACCGCCCAGGATCTGGTTAGTAAGCCCGATGCGCCGGGAAAAGAAGGTCTGGGTAGATCGCGGATTCCCGTGGTCGAAGAGGCCGGACCGCTCGAGGAAGAACTCACGTTTCTCGGGGAAAAAGAGGTTAAAGCGGGTCAGGTTGATCTGCACATTGTCGTCCTCGACCTGGGCAAAATCGGTGTTGACCGTAAGATCGAGCGTCAGATTGGAGGTGATGCCGTACTTGAAGTCGACCCCCAGGTCGCGCGTGAGGTCGACATCCGTGGCCTCTACCGCCAGGTCAGGACGGACTTCCTGGACGCCGGCGATGATATAGGGCTTGATCTCGATATTCTTTCCACGACGGATATCCTTCAGCCCCGTGAGGGTGCCGTACTGCGAAACGGCGGCGAGCGCCGTGAAGCTGGTGCCGAATTCGAGCCCGATATGCGGCCAGACAACGCGTTCATTCTTCCGATTCACCATCCGCGAGAGCATCAGCCCAAATTCGACCTCATCCCCCTTCGGAAACCGAAGCTGCCGGAAGGGAATCGATACCTCGAGGGTCCATCCGTTCTCGTTGATCACGGTCTCGCTGCGGTAGACGGCGTCCCACGAAAAACTGTCGAGCGTGAGACCTTCGTCGGAGATGGTGGCATCGTCCTGAGTACCCAGCGCGTTCATCTCGAACAGATAGGCATTCCGGTTATCGTTAAACGTATCTAACCCGATATAGGCGTGGTCGTCGCGGTCGTTTCGGCCGCCGCGCTCCAGATTCTTGGCCCGGATGAGTTCGGGGCTGCCGTCGTAAAAGGTGAAGGCGACATACAGGTTGTCCCGGTCGTAGGCGATCCGTGCCTCGGAGTGTTCGGTCCCCACGGCGCCATCCTCCGGCCAGATCTGAAAAAACCCGGTCACCGGCTCGATCGTCTGCCAGTAGGGTTCGTCCAGATGCCCGTCGATTTGGGGCGGGGTATCGACGAAGAAGGCGACCACCTCGCGGGGCGTGGTATCGGGTGTGCGGAGGCTGTCAACCGCTGGCAGATCGGCGGACTGCGGTTGAGCCAGAACGGCCAGGGGCGAAGCAAGAGCAAGCAACGCGCTTGCGAGGAGGATACGCATGATTACAGAGCAGTGTCGAGATATAAACCAAAACCAGCCAGCAGTGGACAGCCGCGGGCGTCGAGGAGGGTGATGCGGAGTCGGCCGGCGGTTGTCGTCGCAATCCGATCCAGCTTCCGGTAACCGATGGTAGTACCTTCCACGAGGGTCGACCATTGCCCGTCGCCTTCGGCTTCCACCCGGTACGCCCGTACGCGCTGACCGAGGTGGATGGGTTCGTTGAGGCGGATGACGTTAAACGTCTGACCGGCCGGTAAATCGACGATCACGGAGGCGGAGCGCACGGTATCGTCCGTCGCCCAGTAGGTCTCCATGTGATCGTCAAACAGGCCCGCCGGCCCAAACGCGTCGTCGCCGCCGCGCTGATTGGACACCATGGCCGTCGCGCCTCGTGCGAGGTCGTTCGTGAACACGGCCTCCCGCGCGGCCTTGAATTCCTGGAGCCGACGCACGTCCGCGTCATCCAGCAACCCCGCGCGGTTGGGGGGAATATTGAGGAGGAGTACGCAGTTTCGGCCTTCGGATTTGTAGTAGATATCCATCAGGTCGGCCACGGACTTGGGCTCCTGGTCCGCATGAAAGAACCAGCCGCGCCGGATGGACACGTCGCATTCGCCCCCCACCCAGTCCGGTCCGTCGGCGTCGCCTTCGTTGAGGTATTTCTCGATGCCGGTCGCGCCGATGCTCACCTTGGAGCGGTCGAAGGTCGACCAGCTGGACTCGCCGGCGAATCCCCGTTCGTTGCCGATCCAGCGCACATCGGGGCCGGCGTCGGAAAACAGGACGGCGCCGGGCTGGAGTTGCCGCACAGTCGCCCAGAAGGCGTGGAAGTGGTAGTTCATCGCCTTTGCGTTTTCACCCTTGGCGCCATCGAACCACATTTCAGTGATCGGCCCGTACTGCGTGAGGAGTTCGCGAAGCTGGGCCAGATAAAAGGCATTATAGCCGGCCTCGTCGCCATAGGACGGCTCGTGCTGGTCCCACGGTGAAAGATAGAGCCCGAGCCCGAGTCCTTCCTCCCGAACCGCCTCAGCCAGTGCGCCGACGACGTCGCCCCCTCCGCCCATCCACGAACTGGACGCGACGTCATGATCGGTATACCGACTATTCCAGAGTGCAAAGCCATCGTGATGCTTGGCAGTCAGAATGACGGTCGAGAACCCGGTCTCGCGTGCCACACGCGCCCACTGGCGGGCATCAAAACCCGCCGGCTGAAACAGGTCTGGCGACTCCGTGCCGTCGCCCCATTCTCGATCCGTAAACGTATTCACCCCAAAATGCACGAACATCCGCATGCCGCCCTCCTGCCAGGCAAGCTGGCGAGCCGTGGGGATGGGCAGGATCGGCGCGGGCGGTGACACCTGCTGCGCGCTTACCGGCGCAGCGCACAGGAGCAAGGCCAGAAGGCAATAAACGACGAGCGGGCTGGTCGACATGATCGGTCCGATTACTGGAATAGAGGTCACCAAAAGTACTAAACGATTCGGTAGGATGTGTACCCTTGCCCGCCAATTCTGCCGGCGGTCTATGCCAACCCCATGGCCGGGGACGTCAGCAACTGCATCGCAGCACGTCCACATATCTCCGCGCGACCGCCTCCCAACTATACGTTTGCCGTGTATATAATGCCGCCCGTTCAGACGCCAGTTCCAGGGCTCCACGATCCCGATCATAGCGCAGGATGGCCCGGACAAATCCGGCGGCATCACCGCTCTCGACAAAATGGCCGTTTTCCCCTTCGGCGATCACGTCCTGGATGCCCTCGAGCCGAGAGGCGACGGCCGGCAGCCCGCTAATTCCGGCCTCTAGCATCACCACGCCGAACCCCTCCATGGTCCCTGGAACCGGTATGTTAGGCATGATAAAGAGGTCAGCGCCCCGGTAGAGGCGCATGAGGTCGTTATCGGACACGCGGCCGAGCAGTCGTACGCGATCCGCCACCCCGAGCCGTTGAGCGGCGGCCTGGATGATGGGCGTCTCGGGCCCCTCGCCGGCGAGCCAGACGTGTACATTGGCCGGCAACAGCGGCATGACGTGTTCGACAAACCACGCAAACCCTTTTCGTTTCACCTGCCGGCCCACACTACACAGCAGCAGTGCGTTTTCGGGCAACATACGGGCCGGGTCGCCGAGGGCCTGCACCAACTCCCGGCGCATCGTCGGACGGGCCCCGAGCGGCGCAAACCGATCAAGCTTGACGCCGTTTGGCACCACGTGCAGCTTCTCCGGGGACAACCCTCGATCCGTACACTGGGCGCCCGTTGCCCGGCTGACGGGCAAGACGGCGTCGAGGGCGTCAAACACCTTCGGCACAAAACGCTGATAGGGTCCGAACGGCGTGGTTACATCCTGCCCGTGTACGATCGCCGCCGTTCGGATCCCGGCCTGACGCAGCGCCGGCTGCACCCGCGTGGCGACAGAAGCCGTGACCATGGACGAAAACAGGACCACATCCACGCTCCGTTCTCGCGCCACACGCGCCAGGTGATGTCGGACTCGCCACAGGAAAACGGGGATCCGCGCATGGGTCATCCGCCAGGACGTACGCAACAGCAGCCCGCTCAGCTCCAGGCCGTCCATTGACGCAAACGCATCGAACAACTCAGTCGCCACACGCTGCATCCCCCCAATGTTGGCGAGGGGGCGATCCATGGGTGGGAAGGAATGGGAGACAAACAGGAGGCGCAAGAACTGTCCGGATCGAAGGTTCACGATTCATCAAACGGCAACATACGGCGGCCGGCGGATACCAGGAACGGTTGAATCGTGAAAGCGCGTCTCAAACGCTGCCGGCCATGGCGGCGGCAGGCGCCAGATCCAGCGTACGCGTCGGGATTTCCGGATGCAGCAGCGCCTCGTAATAGCTCTCGATTTTCGCGAGAATGAGGGGCCAGGCATATCCCCGTGCGCGATCCAGAGCCTGGTGCCCCATGTGCGTGCGCAGGAGCGGGTTCTGGACAAGCTTGCTGACGCGATCCAGAAATGCCGCCGCGTTGAGTGGCTCGGCCAGGTATCCCGTAACGCCGTTTTTCACCAGCGAGCGGCTTCCGGTAGCGTCCGCACAAACCGTTGGCAATCCCGACGCCATCGCCTCAAGGGTGACATTGCCGAACGTCTCGGTATGGCTGGGGAAGAGGAACATATCCGACGACGCGTAGGCACGTCCAAGTTCTTCTCCGCGGAGAACACCCGCAAATACGGTATCCGGGAGGCGCTGCTGGAATTCGGCCCGGGCGGGGCCGTCACCCACGACCAGGCTTTTGTGCGGAATGCCGCGCGCTTTCAGGCCTTCTATGACCGCAGCGAATGTATCGAGCCCCTTTTCGACCACCAGCCGGCTCACGAACGAAACCACCACGTCCTCGTCGGCAAACCCCATCTGCCGACGCCAATCCAGCGAACGGCGCGATGGATTAAAGATACGGGTGTCGACCCCGCGTTCCCACAGATACAGCCGCTCGGATATTCCGTGCCCACGTAATACATCCGCCATCGATTGGGACGGCACATACACTTGCCGGCACTGCGCGTAAAACCAGCGCAGGTACTGCCAGACGGCGGGTTCGAGCCACGTCATCCGGTAATAATCGAAATACGACGTGAAGTGGGTATGGTACGAAGCGACCAGCGGTACATTCATCCGCTTCGCCATCCGAATCGCGCCGATGGCCGGCAGATCGGGCGAGGCCAGATGAATAATCGAAGGCTTGAAGGCTTTTAGCTCAGCCCGCATGTGTCGGGTCAGGCCGCGCGAAATCAAATACTCGGGCCGGCCGGGCATCGGGAAGGAGCGGGTCGGGATAATGCGTCCAGGCGCCGAGGGGAGCGCAGGGGTGTCTTTGGCCGGCGCGAAAACGAGCACCTCGTTACCGCGCGCCTCAAGATGGGAGACCAGACGGTTGAGCGTCAGCGAAACGCCGTCCGCGATGTGGTTGTAGGCGCCTGAAAAAAGGGCGATGCGCTTGGGTGTCAGGGGAGTCACCGGGTTCGTTGCACAGAAACTCTTCAGTACCGGGTACGCACGTGGTGATGCATGGACATTCGGCGCAGGGATCGAAGTGGCCTATGCCGGAAGCCTGTAAACGTTCCAGTAGACTACGAGATCATCGAACGTCTATATCCTATTAGACGCATACGACGACCGCTACGTACCCTCTCGAACGATGTTTCTTTACGGCGTTGCACGTATACGGCGTCTCGTCCCGTTCAGATGCGCCGCAGGTCCTCCCTGTTACACGTCACAACAACGGCTTCAGGAATACTCCGGTTACGCTGTTCGGGTTTTCGGCGATGGCCTCTGGCGTGCCTTCGGCGGACACAAACCCGCCCCGTATGCCGCCCTCCGGGCCCAGTTCGATCAACCAGTCGGCACTCTTGATGACATCCAGGTTGTGTTCGATGATGATCACCGAGTGGCCGGCTTCCACCAGCGCCTGAAACGCCCCGAGCAGCTTCCGGATGTCGTCGAAATGCAACCCGGTAGTCGGTTCGTCGAATAGATACAGCGTCCGCTCATGTGTCGTTTTTCCCAGGTGAGCCGCCAGTTTGATACGCTGCGCCTCGCCGCCTGAAAGGGTATTCGCCGGCTGCCCCAGCGTCAGATAGCCAAGCCCGATCTGGCGTAACACGGTCAACTTTTCAACCAGCCCGGTGTGGCCGGCGAAAAACGCCACGGCCTCGTCGACCGTCATGTCCAGGATATCCGCTACGTTTTTCCCCTTAAACGTGATCTCGAGGGTGTCCTGTTTGTACCGCTTCCCTTTGCACGCTTCACACTCCAGGTACAGATCCGCCAGGAACTGCATCTCGATCTTGACGATGCCCTCCCCCTGGCAGGTTTCGCAGCGTCCACCCGGGACGTTGAACGAAAAGTAGCCCGGACGCAGGCCGCGGATCCGCGCCTGGGACGTCGCCGCCAGCAACTCCCGAATCGCGTCGAACGCCTTGATATACGTCACCGGGTTCGACCGCGGCGAGCGGCCGATCGGGCTCTGGTCGACCATCTCGACATGCGTCACCAGGTGGTGCCCCTCGATGATATCGTGTTTTCCGATCCCGGACTCGCCATCGTGCTCGCCCTTGATCCGCCGCAGCCCCTGGTACAGGGTGTCGTGAACGAGGGTAGACTTGCCCGACCCGCTCACGCCGGTCACGCACGTCACGATTCCGAGCGGAAAGGTCGCGTCGACCCGCTTCAAGTTGTGCTGCCGCGCGTTGCGTACGACGATCACGTCCTCTGGATTCACAGGCCGGCGGTCGGTCGGAGGCTCGATCCGCTTACGCCCGCTCAGGTACGCTCCGGTCAACGACACCTCATCCACCAGGATCTCGGGATACGTGCCCTGAAACATCACGGCGCCTCCCAGTTTCCCCGAACCCGGGCCCAGGTCCACGATCTGATCCGAACGCCGCATCATCTCGGCCTCGTGCTCGACGACGATCACGGTATTCCCGATGTCGCGCAGGTGCTCGAGGATCTTGATCAACCGGCCGGTATCCCGCGGATGCAACCCGATCGAGGGCTCGTCGAGTACATAGAGCGATCCGACCAGCGACGAGCCGAGCGAAGTCGCGAGATTAATGCGCTGGCTCTCGCCGCCCGATAGCGTCTGCGAGAGACGGTCGAGCGTAAGGTAATCCAGCCCGACCTCCACCAGGTATTTCAGCCGTTTCCGGATTTCTTCCAGCAACCGGCCGGCAACTTCCTCCTCGTACGGCGAAAGGGTCAGGCCCTCGAAAAAAACGGAGGCGTCTCTGGTCGTCAGCTCACACAGCTCGCCGATGTGGTGGCCGGCGAGTTTGACGTATAACGCCTCCTTACGCAAGCGGTACCCGTTACATTCCGGGCACCGCATATAGCCCCGGTAACGTGAGTGGAAGATGCGGTAGTGCATCTTATAGGCGTTTTTCTCCAGATACTGAAAAAAGCCATTGATCCCAACATAACCTCCCTTGCCCGCCCATACCAGGAGTTTGGCCTGTGGCGAAAGCAAGGTGTACGGCATGTCCAGGTCGATCTTCTCCTCGGAGGCCATGCGGACCAGGTCCTTGAAATACGTGCCCCACTTGGCCGAGCGAAAGGGCGCCACCGCCTGCTGTCGGATCGACAATTCCGGATTGGGGATGATGAGGTCCTCGTCCAGCCCCTGCACTCGACTGAATCCCTGACATTTCTTGCACGCCCCAACGGGATTGTTGAACGAAAATAGATGCGGCGTAGGCTCGTCGAACCGGATCCCATCGCGGTCGAAGGTCTCGCTGAATGTCAACGTCGAGCCGTCCCTGGCCTTCACCACGCATCGCCCGCCGCCTTCGCGAAACGCCAGCTCGATGGAGTCGGCCATGCGCGATAGCGTCGGCTCGTCCCCTTTCTTCACCGCGAGCCGATCCACCAGTACCAGCAGCCGCTCGCGTGCCGTACGCACCGAGTCCGTCGCAGTCTCATTGAGATCGATGATGGTTTCTTCTCCGCCAGACTGGGCCTTTTTGTCCGTCGGCAATGCCAGAATCCGGAAAAAGCCGCGCTGTTTAAGGGCCTCCAGTTCTTTCTTCGCCGGCACCCCTTTGCGATCTGGAATCGGAAAGCAGAGGTAAAACCGAGCCCCATCTTCCAGTTGACGATCAATGGTCTCGGCGGCAGAACGGGGTGAATCCTTGGTCACTTCCTGACCGCTCACCGGGGAGATTGTCTTACCGATCCGGGCAAAAAGCAACCGCAGATGATCGTAGATCTCCGTCTGCGTCGCCACGGTCGATCGCGGGTTACGTGAGGTGGTTTTCTGCTCAATGGCGATCGCCGGAGCCAATCCCGTGATCAGGTCCACATCCGGCTTGTCCATCCGCTCCAGAAACTGCCGAGCATACGCACTCAGGCTCTCCACATACCGCCGCTGCCCCTCCGCATAGATGGTGTCGAACGCCAGGGACGACTTCCCCGAACCGGATGGTCCCGTAAATACGATCAACTTGCCGCGCGGCAACTCGATATCGATGTTCTTGAGATTGTGCTGACGCGCACCGCGAATGACGATGCTGCGTCTGGACCGCTCGCGATCCTCGTTCGACGCCCGGGAAGCAGCCGGCGCTTCAGGAAATGGGATGAGGGCGGACGCTTCGGACATGCATGTTGAATGACTGGCCTTAAAAACAACCCTCTTGTATGCCGGGAGTGACGATAAGATGCCGGCCGACTATCCTATTTCGGGCGAAACGGCAGTTAAGGTAAAAAATATGTGCGATATATGACATTCCTATCCATCTTGACACCCAGGATCCTTCTCCTCTCCCAGGTCGTGCAATGCGGATAACTTTATCCCCGGCACCCATGAGTCGATGGCGACACCTCCATTTCGTGCATAGTGGGGCCGGCTCGGTCGTGGGTGATCTTTCCTCTTTTCGCGAACGCATGACCGCGACGGCCCGGCCGGCTGCTGCTGAATTGGCACGCGTTTACGGCCTTCGCGTTGTCCCCATCCCACCCCATCGGCCCTGCCAGCGCATCGATCAGCCCGATCTCATCTTTACTACCCGTGCGGCGAAGCAACGCGCATTGATCCATGATATCGCCGCTCACCACTCACAGAGTCGGCCGGTCCTCGTTGGTACGGCCAGTGTTGCCGAGTCGGAGGCGTTGGCCGAATCCTTGCGCGAAGCCGGGATCGCCTGCCGGGTGCTCAACGCCCGAAACGACGAGGAGGAAGCGGAAATCATTTCGAACGCTGGCCTCCCCGGCGCTATCACCATCTCGACGAACATGGCAGGACGCGGGACGGACATACGGCCTGGCGGCGCCGACGAGCGGGAACGAGCACGTGTTATTGCCGCCGGGGGCTTGTATGTTATCGGTTCGGACAGGGTAACTCGGCGTTTGCTGCTGGCGCCGTACTGATGACCTGGCCCATCCTGCTCCTTTGGGGCGCCGCCCGCTGGCTAAAACGGTGGCGAGCGCTCCGCGCCTATCGTTTACTTGTACCCGGCGCCGAACAGCGACGTATCTTATAGCCCTGCGCACGCTACCGGAATCAACTATGGAACGCCACATCGCCGATTTCCATCTAGATGACGAGGGCGACTGGGTCGCCGAGCTCGATTGCGGGCACCACCAACATGTCCGTCACAATCCGCCGTTTTTCGAGCGACCCTGGGCCGTTACCTCGGAAGGCCGTGCTTCGATGATCGGCGCCCCACTCTCCTGCATCCTCTGCGACCGGATGGAGCTGCCCGATCAGTTCGTACTCCATCACCACTCGCCGTTGTTCGATCAGGACACGGTGCCGCCGGCGTTGCTCAAGGCACACCAGCTCAAATCCGGCGTGTGGGCACGCATCCATGTGATGGAGGGCTCGCTCCGATACTGCATCGACTCACCTTCACCGCAGACAATTCTGGTAGACCCCGAGCATCCGGGTGTGGTCGTCCCGGATGTGCCGCACCACGTGGAGCCGATCGGCAAGGTCCAGTTCTTTCTCGCTCTATACTCCAGCGCACCGGCCGGCTGAATCACGGCGCCGCATCGTCCAGTTCGTTGAGGTACAGGATGTGCACGTTGTCCCGGAAGTCTGCGGCCGCCGGCCGGCGCAGGAGCATGCGCAATGTCCGCTCAAAGTTCACAATCTCCCGCTGCTCCAGTTCCTGAATCTCCTCGTCCGT
This sequence comes from Rhodothermales bacterium, assembly GCA_034439735.1. Classification (NCBI taxonomy): domain Bacteria; kingdom Pseudomonadati; phylum Rhodothermota; class Rhodothermia; order Rhodothermales; species Rhodothermales bacterium. The sequence continues at coordinate 36,853 of JAWXAX010000236.1, forward strand.
CGCGTTCTCGGGCACTGCCAGCAGAATCGCCTCCCGCGCCGCTCGCAGCGTCGTCGGATAGTCGTATAATGCCGCCCGGCCATTTCTCAGGGTTGAGTCGACGAAAAACGGGAAGGTGCGGGACTTCGACTCGCCCTCCAGTTCGACGCGGGTCAACCGATTCAGCCGGACGAACTTCGCGAAGCCCTCGTGCGAGGCATCGGAGCCTTCGTTGGGCAACACGATGTGGAAATCGAACATGTCCCCGGTGAGATCCACCACCTGATCGGCGATCCTGAAATCCTTCAGACCATATAACTTCCGGCACACCTGCAGCACGAAGTTATTGAAGTAACCAATGGCAAGGGACGTCGACGGCAGGAGCGTGATCTCCAGTGTCTTCGAGGCGCGTTCGATCGCCTGGACGAGTTGCGTGGCCACGCGACTGAGCGACTCGTCGTACTCCAACCCGCGCTCCAGGGTCGCGCGTAACTGGGTGATGCTATTCAGATCCGAGGGTAGCAGCACCTCGCGTCGTTCGCCCCCCCGGTTGTCGGTTATGACAAGCATCAGGCTCTTGCTCCGCCCAAGCGCACCCATGAAGAGGCCCAGTTCGAACAAGATGTTCGTCCGAGCCGAATACCCGACCTGTTGTCGCAATTCGATCACGTCATCCGGCGTCGCGACCATCAGTGCAAAGTCCGACCGGAGCACCTCGCGTCGCAAGCCATCCAGCGGATGATCGCCAGGGAAAAAGGCGTCTTCCCACACTTTCACATCCAACCGATCCTCCACGAGCCGGCCGATGGCGCGTGCGACGGGTAGCCCCTCCGTCGACGAACCGATGAACAGGTTGGGCTTTTTGTCGATCGCCATACGGGTCACTCCTTCATGTCTATCAGATGCAGGAACACCAGGTCGCTGTAGCTTCGCAGCGCGCCGGCGTCGAAAGATGCCAGCGTCGGCAGAATGGGTTGCATCAACTGCGTACTGATATGGCCGGAGACGCTCTGCGGATGTTCGTAACTAAATCGATTAAAGAGACTGCGAACGAACACGCTGGTAGAATCGAGCGGCAGGGCGCGCACATTCTCCAGGTACGTGCTGAAGATCCCATCCGATACCAGGTAGAACTCGACATTCGATGTGTAAAACAAACGAACGGTTTCGTTCTGCTCCCTCAAATACGCCCCGATCTCCCGCAGAGCATGCGGCCCTGCAAAATTCCCTACCACCGGGACGATCCGGTCCTGGCGCTGCATGTCCCGAAGAAACGCGTAATCCTCTTCGCTCGCGAGGTAGTGCTCCTGCCGGCCGTCGAGGTCCTGCCCCAGCATAAGCTGGCGATAGGTGGGATAATAGGATCGCGGCGATCGGTTGTGACTTGTAAACCGTAACTGGAGGCCTGCGGCTATAAACTGCCGGTGAAACCGCTCGATGGTATCAAGGGACGCCTCGTCCAGGGGAACACCAAACGACCGGACGGCATCAAGCACCCGGCGGATCGCCTCGTCCTCCACCGCTACCTCTCGGGGCTGGGCTTCGATCGCGTCGAGCAGGGCTTCCAGGGTGACGGGCGGCCGCTCGGGTACGGTGCGCCCCACATGAAGCGCCAGATAGGTTGCGCGATCATCCGACAATTCGAAGAGCGCTTTGTATAGAAGATGAAGTAGCAGGTTGTCGCGCCGGATATCCAGGATGATCGCGATGCTCGGCCGCTGTCGTGCGATGTACGAAAAATTCTGCCCCGGCCCTACACCCAGGTAGGCCCCCCCCTCAATGCCCTGCCGGCGCATCGCTCCAAGTACATGGAGGTAAGAGGTCTCATTCGATATCAGGTTGTCCGTGTCGAAGTACCCGCTCTCCTCGGAAAGCCGGGCAACCAGGCCGGCAAAGTCAACCGTCCCGCTCCCCCCCTGCGCCGCGGCTACGTCCGATGGCGCCGGCGCGTCCTGTCCCCGACACGCCTGCGGCACAACAGCCAGTACCAGCCACACCATCTGGCACAAGACCCAACTTGTTCGAGCGCGCGTCTTTCGGTATCGCATCGATTCCTGTGTTGTGCTCCGTCAACGACACCCCCGGGACCGTATTTCAGGCACCGAACAGCTCACATAACGGGCTATAAAAAAGATGGAAATAAATCCTGGTCATCCCTTAAAAAATGAGGCTCATAAAATCGATCAAACCGTGTACGTATACAGCGCGGGATGCTCAGGAACGTTTTATCGGGCTATCTTTCCCATAAGTATCACAAAAACAAAGCATTATACCTACTGCATTTCATGCCCGGGAACAGTGCCTAATTTGTGACCCTAAACTGTTTATTTACAAGTACTTAAACCGCTTCGCTACCGCGTGATAGCCTGAATGGCTTCGATGAGCCGATCGATTTCCTCGTCGGTCGTGTAGCAGGCACAGCCGATGCGCACCAGACCATCGGGCGCCAGTCCTAATTTTTCAATAACGGTCATGGCGTAGAAGTCTCCATGGGATGCAAACAGCGCGGAGTCCACAAGCCGGCGGGCGACCTCCTCGGCGGGAAGGCCCCGCACGGTAAAGACGACCGTGGAGGTGCGCGACCCATCTGGCGGTTGTCCGTACAGCCGGACCTCGGAGATCCGACCCAGTCCTTCCCACAACCGGCGTACCTGCTCGATACCGCGGTGATGAAGGACCTCAAGCGCACCAGCGAGACGTTCGCGTCGCCCACCGGCGTCCGGAGCGAGGCCGGCCAGAAAATTCACCGCTGCAGCCGCGCCAACGATCCCTTCGTGGTTTTGAGTGCCGGTCTCAATCCGGTCCGGCGCCGTGTTCGGAGCGGGGAGCAACTTGGGGACATCGAGCCCCTGCAGCAGTTCCATGCGGCCATACATCACGCCGACATGTGGGCCATAAAATTTGTAGGCCGAGCACACCAGAAAGTCGCAATCGAACGCGCCTACGTCCACCAGCTTGTGAGCCGCATAATGGACAGCATCCACATAATACAACGCGCCGGCCGCATGAGCGATTTCCCCAATGCGGGCGACCGGATTCACCGTGCCCAACGCATTTGACGCCGCGCCGACGGCAACGAGTCGAGTGCGGGAGCCGATCTTGGCCGCGAGATCGTCCATGTCCAGGACGCCGGCCTCGGGGTTCATACGGACGGTCTGGATGGTCACGCCTCGCTCGCGCGCAAGCGCTTTCCACGGATCCACGTTCGCGTGGTGATCCAACTCCGTAACCACGATCTCATCTCCCGGACCCCACATCCGGCCAAGTGCGCGCGACACGTGGAAGGTGAGCGAGGTCATGTTGTTACCAAACACCACCTCGTCGGGACGCGCATTGAGGAAATCGCCCAGTGTCTGCCGGGCCCATGCCAGCGCCGCGTCGGTTTCGACGCTTGTCGGGTAACACCAGTGGGTATTGGCGTTATGATGGCAAAGGTACTCCACCATCGCTTCAGCGACCTGGCGGGGGACTTGCGTGCCTCCCGGACCATCGAAATAGGCCACAGGTCGACCGGCGTGATGGCGCTGAAGTGCCGGAAATTGCGATCGGATAACCTCGACTGAGGCTACGTCGGGCAGGGATTCGGTCATGGCGTCGGTTTCGTTCGTAGACTTCGTCGGGAAGATACGAACGAAAGCGCCGTTGGGCATGCTCTGGCGCCAGCGCCGCAGAAACGATTACGTTCCAATTGGCGACGTCAGAACCCTGCTCCCAGCCTCACCGACGCTAGGCCTACTGCTTACCCGGCCAGCGCACGGGCCTCTGCCTGGTCCCGCTCGCGCATCTTTCGCTCCAGCAGGAGCCCCATGCCCACGATTACGATCGGGTACATGAGGAACGTCATGCCCGTTTCTGTCAGAAAGCCAAAAAACGACAGAGGCGCCGGTCCCAATAGAGCGATCGCGAGGTCAATCGAAAAACTAACCGAGAAACACAGCATCCCAAAGATGACGCCCTCACGGGCGAACGCTTCTTCGGTGGACCCCAGGTACAGCAAGCTAAAGAATACGCCGCATAACCCCATGCTGAGTGGCATGACGGTATCGAAGAGTGGATGCCCCTGCTCGCGCAAAGGGTGGATGGCGGATGAAGTGATGTAGGGGATAAGCCAGCCCATGAATGCATATAGCAGGGCTTTAGGACGTGCGTGCATGGTATACCTCCAGCGCTTGTAGCGCATTTGAGAACTGATACCGATTGTGAGACGATACACTATGTCGAGACAGAGGTGCCATGGATGCTGACGCTCTACAGGTGGATTCAACAATAACACACAGAGTTGCGGGTCATTTCCAGTCAGACGTGTAGGTGTTTTTTCCCACCATTTTATGCGCCTTGTAGGGTATTTCGCCTCCTCGAAAGGTATCTTCCCCTTACATGAACACCCTCGGCAGACCCATGGCGCACACCCAGTCGACGCGCATGCAGCGCGTTCAGGATCCCATTATACCCATCGTCGCCCGTCTCATTCGAGACAACGCGGGAACGATTTCACTGGGCCAGGGAGTAGTCCATTACGGCCCGCCCCCACAGGCGCGTGAGGCGCTGGCCGGCTTCTGGGAGTCGCCCGCTAACCATCTCTACAACAGTGTGCAGGGGATGCCGGCGCTCCGGGCGCGCATCACGGAAAAGTTGGCGCATGAGAATCAGATCGTGGTGGAGGACGAGCGGCAGCTATTTGTCACCGCCGGCGGCAACATGGCGTTTATGAATGCGCTTGCTGCCATCGCCAGTGCCGGCGATGAGGTGATCCTGGTGGCGCCGTATTATTTCAACCACGAGATGGCGATCACGATGTTGGATTGCCAGCCCGTGATCGTTCCGTCCGATGAGCGCTATCAGCTGGACCTGGAACGGATCGAACAGGCCATCACCCCCCGCACCCGGGCCATCGTGACGGTTTCACCCAACAACCCCTCGGGCGCCGTGTATCCCGAGGCAGATCTTCGCGCTGTGAATGCCGTCTGCGCCCGGCGGGGCATATACCACATCAGCGACGAAGCCTACGAGTACTTTACCTTCGGAAACACGGTCCATTTTTCACCCGGTAGTGTACCCGAGGCCGGCAATCATACGATTTCGTTATTCTCCCTCTCGAAAGCCTACGGGTTCGCCGGCTGGCGCATCGGCTACATGTGCGCTCCGGCGCCACTCCATATGGCCATCGCGAAAGCACAGGACACGATGCTCATCTGCGCACCCATCGTCTGCCAGCTCGCGGCCGCTGGCGCCCTGGAAGCCGGCCGGGCTTACTGCACGCCCTTTATCGCCGAGATGGGCCGGCTACGCGACCGGGTGCTGAACGCTCTGACCCCTTTGGGTGGGCGGGTGCGTATCCCCTCGCCGGATGGGGCCTTTTATGCGCTTCTGCGCCTGGATACCCCGCTGGCTCCGCTGGTCCTGGTGGAGCGCCTCATTCGCGAGCATCGGGTCGCGGTCATTCCCGGCACGGCCTTCGGTATGATGGACGGGTGTTATATCCGGGTAGCCTTCGGAGCGCTCCTAAGCGAGACGGTAGAAGAAGGCGTAGGCCGGCTCGTAGAAGGACTACAGCGGCTGATATAGACCCGTTAGAGCACTCCCATCAATTGCAATCCGCCCTCCAGCTGCTCCGGGGATTCATAAAGCAGCGTTTGAAATCCGAGCTGCTCGGCCACTTCGATATTGGCCGCCTTGTCATCGACAAACAGGCATTGCTGCGGTTTGCGTTTTATGCGGCGCAACAGGATATGGAAGATCGCCGGATCAGGCTTGGCTACCTTTTCTTCCCCGGATACAACCAGCTCCTCGAACCAAGACAGAAACGAGAACCGACGCTTCATGATTGGAAAGGTCTCGGCGGACCAGTTGGTTAGCGCGCACAGGTAACTATCGCCCGCGTGAAGCCTGGATAAAATGCGTACGGTTTCGTCAATCGGGCCCCCCACCATCTCATCCCACTGCGCATAATAGGCCCGAATGAAGGGATCGTAGGCGGGATATTCTTTAATACGCTCGGCGATGGCCCGCTCGAACGTGATGCCCCGATCCATCTGCTCGTTCCATTCCGCTGAGCAGATATGCCTCAGGAAGTACTCCATTTCTTCGAGATCGGACCCGAATAGCCGGCGATAGAGATACCGCGGGTTCCAGTCGATCAGAACCCCACCCACGTCGAAGACAATCACTCGTTTGTCCCGGGAGATAAGACGGCTTTCCATGATTTGCTGGCTGTCGAACAGAGTTTACGGGCCGGGGCCCGCTGTATCTGTTGAAGTATCGGCCGCCGCCAACTGGACGATAATGCCGAGTGGTTCACGTGAGATGCGTCTTTACAAACGCGGCCGCGCACTCCATCATGGTGCCAAAATCCGGATTCCGCGCCTCCAGCACGAGCGGTTCACCCGCTGGCCCGTGCGGCGCGAGTACATCCTTCTCCAAAACAAGCGAAGCATGCCGCACACCTCGCTCCTTTGGGATTCGGTAGAAGCAGGTGGTGGCCTCGCCACCGGTGTGATGAGAAACCAGTAGTTCCACTTCGCCTATATCCGTGACCGTATCGGCTTCCGAGTGGGCGACAAACAGGGGCTGCGCGATGTCCGCGTACTTCTCCCGGTCCGGATACCGGTCTTCGATATACCCTATGAGGCGGGCCAGCGCCGCCGCGCCTTCATAGTCGTGGCGCGAATAACGATAGGGATTGATCCCGATGAGCGGATGCTCGCGATCCTGGCGATCAGCCATGTACTTGACGAGGGGCGTAAACCGGAGGAGCGTTTCCGTGAAGTTTCCCAACGGGCCGGCCAAGTCCAGTGCGGCCGAGAACAAAAACAGTCCTCCTGTGATCATCTCGGGCGCCGTGATCGCCTTGTACACGCCGAGGGTGGCGCCGGTTGAAAGCCCTCCGATCGATACACGCGGAGCCAGGCGTACGGCCAGTTCGGTGATGAGGTCCACTTCCCGCATCCACTGCTCGGGAGTTACGCCTTTCATCCCATCCGGTGCTTTGAGTCCGTGCGCCGGCAGGAGCGGCAGGAGGACGTCGAAACCCATTGCATGCAATTGACGGCCAACGGCATCCACGTAGTATGGCGAGTCGGTCAAACCATGCACGAGAACGACCGCATTTCCTACCTGGCGTTCGTGCAGGTACAGGCGCGGTTCGCAGCCCGGCCGAAGTTTACCTTCAAGCGGTTCGTAGTGGCGATTCCACAGATCGCGAATTACGCGTTTCGGCATAGGTGATATCTCGGGGGACTATCAGACAACGAGTAGTACAGTGGACTCCGCGCAAGCGTGTCTCCTACAACGCATGCCGAGTGCGCACGTTCACGGCGTCTACGCCGCGTTTCGCGGTGAAACGAAATCTAGTGCGGCCGGGTTAATTTAGGCCCATTCCACATAGTGTCCACCTATCCACCGAGTCGATTTCCCATGGCTCCGCCGTCCAATGAACCCTTTGCCGCGGCTGTATTACGGCAAATCGGGGGATACAACTCCCACTACCTCCTGATCCCGCCGGAGATCGCGGATGGATATCGAAGCGCCGGAGTTAAACGCGTCATCGCCACGTTGAATGGCCGACCGTTTAACCGCGCCATCCTGGGTAATGCCGATGGGGAACGGTTCCTGGTCGTGGGATTACCCATCCTGCGTGACATCAAAGCCCGGCCTGGCGATATCGTCATGATCGAACTCATGCCGGACCCCGAACCCGACCGCATCGAACTGGGCATCGAGTTTACCGAAGTGCTGGAACTGGACGACGAGGCCGCGGAACGTTTTTACAGCTTCACCCCCGGCCGTCAGCGCTCGATGGCCTATTACGTCACCAGCGCCAGGAGAGAGGAAACCCGCATCAAGCGATCGCTCGATCTCGCACACAAACTCAGAACGCGTACGCTGTACGGAGACCGCGAACAGGAGCTATGAACAGTGTTTGACTCCTTTGCCTGGCCTCAGGCATCGAACAGCCTATTCTCCGCCAGGCACATCGCAAGTTCTCGGTACGTCTCGCGGATGGCCGCCGGCGTCGGTTTTGCGCCCAGCCGACGTATGATGCGACTCGAAAGTGAGCCTCGGGCCAGCACGGCCTCCAGCACATCAACCAGCTCGGGTTCCACATCAGCCCGGACCTGCTCGAAGAGGTGCTGCCACACGCTGCCGGCATCGGCCGAGAGGGCCGATAGGCCCATTGTCGCCAGATACGCTTGGTCGCGGATGATGGTGCGTTCGCCGGTGCAGATCACGTCGAGGAAGAGGGCCGCAAGATCGTCCTCATGCCAGCGCTTCTGCGCCTCGTAGCCACACCAGCGCTGATCCACGAGCGCCCTGGTGACCGCCGCGATCCCGGCGGTAATGGCCAGATCGGCGGCCGGGCACTCCTGAATGTCGACGATGCGGATTTCGATCGCGCTGCGGTCAAATCGAGCAATCGCTCCACGCGAGTTCATGAACGTGGATTGCAGGATGCCCTGGCCGTCAAAGGGCGCGATACCTTCCTGGATCGGGAGGTAGATTCGCTGGTGGTAGTCGGCCTGCGTGAAAACCGCCTCCGGGACCACCTTGCCGGCGATTGCAGGAATCCGTTTCTGGTTATGCCGATAGGTCTCGAGCCGGCTATCTAAGAATCCGGTATACGCCCCATCCAGCAGGGGTGTGCTGGCACTTAGCGCCGGGATGATGGGGAGCAGGAGGCGAATGGCCGCGTGTAGCCGACCGAACTCGTCGTCTCCATCAAACGGCAGGTTGATGTGAGTGCTCTGGAGGTTCGCCCATCCGTGTCCCCGGCAATCGAATATCTCGTTGTAGAGTTGGTAGACCTCGTTGAATTCGTGCGGCCAGAGCTGTGTCTCCTTGAACGGATCCATGAACGGATGGGCTCCGGTCGGCATCAGCATGGCGCCAAACGGCGCCAGATGGTCGTTCACGGCCTGGACGTTAGCGGCAAACAGCGCCGATAAGCCGGCAAGGGTGGGTGCTGGCCCGTTGGTTTTAAGCTCGATGACATGATTCACGAGCTCGTTCGACCAGCCGATGGCGCCATTTTCGATGTCATCATACGTGCCCGACACCGCAAATAACATGGCATCGACAATCGGGCGGATCGCGAGGGTATCGCGGTCCACCACCATGTATTCGAGTTCGACCCCGAAGGCCTCAAACAGGCCGTGACGACGGTTGAGCGGCATGCGCAATACCGAGTTTGGCTTCTATGCGCGTTTTTAAGGCCTGGATGATACGGACATAAAGCTCGTCTTTCAGCACATTGTCTTCGACCCCGACATCGATATTCGGGTTGTCGTTTACCTCAATCAAATAGGGCTTGCCATCAATTTCCTTCAGATCCACCCCGAACAGGCCATCGCCTATCAGGTTCGTGGCTTTTAATGCGGCCTCTACGATAGCCGGCGGAGCGTGTTCTACCGGGATCGTTGCATATTCGCCCATGATATCCTCCTTCTCCCCATGCCAGTTATAAATCTGCCAGTGCCCCTTCGCCATGAAGTACTGGCAGGCGAACAACGGCTTGCCGTCCAGGATGCCAATCCGCCAGTCAAAAGTAGTCGGTAAATACTCCTGAGCGATCACCAGCTCGGATTCACTGAGCATCCGGTCCACTTCCGCTTTGAGCTCCGCCGACGTTTGTACCTTTTTCACACCCACCGAAAACGACGAATCCGGCAGCTTCAGGACGCACGGAAGCCCCAATTCTTTCTCTAACGTATCCAGATTGTCCGCATGTACGATGACTGTTTTCGGCGTGAGGATCTTGGCCAATTGGAGCACTTCCGCCAGATAGACCTTGTTCGCGCAACGAAGAATGGCCTTCGGCGTGTCGATCACGGCCATCCCTTCGGACGAAGCCCGGCTCGCAAACCGGTACGTGTGATGATCGACCGCTGTGGTTTCACGGATAAACAGGGCGTCGAACTCGCCGATTCGGCTGTAGTCCTCTCGCGTAATCAATTCGACGCTGAAACCCAGTTTTTCCGCGGCGTCGACGAATTTCTGGATGGCCTTGGGGTCCGACGGCGGCGATTTCTCCTCGGGGTTCACCAGTATCGCGAGGTCGTACAGGAATTCGCTCGCCTTCGTTTTATCGTACCGTTTCTTGGCAAAGTACTGCCGCGCCGTCTGTTGGACGAAATCCACATGACTATCTGGAATCTCACTGCGGTCGATCGCGCGAATGCTCTGTAAGATCCATTTTTTCAAGCTCTTACTCCACGTAAAACGAGCCCTCAGCAACGGCGCCTGGAACAGTTTGTATAGCTCGAGGCTGAGCCGGTCGTGTTGCGTCGCAATGTTTTTACCGAAGTAGATACTCAGCACGAACTCCTCCCCCTTGATCCGTCGGAGGCTCCGTTGAATGAGATCGTCCAGCTCGTCGGACTCAACACGTACCACCGACGGGTTCTTCAGGTCCTGAATGGTCTTCACATTTGGGATTACCTTGTGGCCGCGCGCTTCGGCGAGAAGCGAGACATAATAGCCGCGCGACTGGTAGCTGTAGCTCCGGCACAGGTTAAACACCCGTACGTTCTTGAGCGCGGCGAATTCGGGATTGGTCAGGTATTGCTTGGCGGACACGACCTCGACGCCTGGCACATCGAGCGTCCAGAGTTTAGGGTAGTGTACTACGACGAGCTTTTTCATGGAGACGAGAGTGGGGATATCATCAACAGATTGGCATCGTACGTCACGACGCCCAGCATGATGGCATTCACGAGACGATTCAGGCCGACCTTGTAGTAACTCTGGCCTGTAAGCGGATTACGCTTGTAGGGATCGGCAACGATCACGGAGCCGTTTTCGAAACCACAGAGCACCACGAAGTGCCCCATCGGCTCTCCTTTGAGATCATCGTATACAGACTGATCCAGATGGTTGGTGTACTCTCGAGTGCAGGCGTACAGGTAGGTGGCGCTGAGTCCGGCGAGGATTGGAAGCCGACGGTCGAAATACCGTCGCAGCAGTTCATGGGTCAGATCCTCGAAGAGAAAGCTGCCTCCGGCTTCGAGGAAAGCGATGTAGGCATCCGTCGTTGCTTTAAACTTCTTTCCCGTTTTATAACGGAGTTGATCTTTCAGCTTTAGAATCAGCGTTTCATTAGGCAACAAATCCCAGCTCGGGTCCAGAATCTTGAGGTTGTATGAGTAGATCTGCGCCTGAAACCCGCGACGGAGTGCATCCAACCCGAGAAAAACCGCCAGCGTCCCCCCCTCCTCCAGATTTTCCACCGAGCCGATCACTTCCTCAAGCTGGACTGGGTCGCCGAAGTACTGATAGACCGCCTGAAGACTCGTCGGACCGCACGTGACATCGTCGGGCTGTTCGAGCATCTTGATGTCAAGTACCGGAGAGAAGGGCATGGCGGAGGAGCAGGGCTGGGTATGGTGCGGATCAATCGAAGTTGTGCGCCAATGTTCCAGCCGTCCGTGAGGAGCTGGCGATACATGGCGTGGAAGCGGTCCCTGATTCCGGCCCTCCGCTAACGAACAATTCCTATCAACCCTTCCTCGCTTCACGCAAACGCCCCGCAAGATGCAGGAAAAGCAATAGTAAGCCTACCATGAATACAAACTTGAGCCAGAGGGGCATCGGCTCCACCAGGCGCGATCCTTCACTCGGCCTGGTTTGGTCCTGCTGGACCTCTTGCCCGTGCGCCACGGGCACTACCTCGGAGCAGGTGGCCATCTGAACAAAAAGGTAGTTCTCTTTGGTCTCTCTCGGGGAGACGATTGCGCAGAGACCTGACTGATCGGGGGTGGAAGCTCCCCTCGCTTCCTGGACAAAGCGCCGGCGTGCTTCGTTATCGTGACGCAAGCCGTAGGGCAACACCATCAGATGGACCAGCGTTCCATCCTCCGCATCAAATGCCGTATACACCTCCCCTACGCCTCGAGTGCCCGCCTTGTCCAAAATACGGTATTCCAGAAAGAGCTGGCCAACAGGCCATTCTGTCCGCTCTTCGGGCCTTTTCATAAGTGGTAGCCCGTTCTGGCCTCCCTCTTCGCCGGCCGTCGGTGCAATCACACGACCCGCTGAGGGTGGTGCGACCGGTTTTAATTCGAGCACGCCCGTTTGCACAATCTGAATTGGTTTCCGTTTTGGAAGGACTTTAATATCAACATGCTGATTGGCACCTGGCGCCAGGTCGTACTCGTTTTTTTTGAGTTCTATATAATGATTAAGTGGAAGTGAGGCCGGCTCTATCGTCAGGGTCCAGCGACCCGGACGCAGATCGGTGTACGAGAATTGGCCTCTCCGATCCGTCGTCTGGACGAAGTGTTCGGGTCCGTTGCTGATCTCGACACGGATGCCAGCCAATCCTCCTGACTGCTGAATGCCATTACCCCCCTCTGGCCCTTCGACAAAGAAATACTGCCGGACTCGACCTGATATGGATACGCTGCGGACTATCATTATATCAAGTTCCGTCACTTTGTCGCTTATGGCCAGCTCAATCGGGAGCGCTTGTGTCGGGAGGCGATCCAGACCTATGGTGGAGCGGTCGATAAACAGGTAGTGTGTGCCCGCACTCGGGTAAAGGAACTGATATTTCCCCTCCGTGTCGGTGAGCGTGTGGTTTTTTCCAAGCCTCAGCAACACGTCGGATATCCCTAAGCCGGTCTCTCCATCGATGACGCGCCCTGAAATCATTTTAGGCGAAGCTTCCCTCCAAGTGGGCACATCCAGCGGAACCGTATAGCTCAACGCATAGTCGCTGCTACCATGCTTGATGCCGCCGCCGAATGTGTTGTAGCGTGTTTTAAACGAAATGATATGACCAAAGGGTAGGCGATGGTCGTAACCAATCGTTGCCTGGGTGTATTCGGGCAGACGTGAGTTCTTTTCTATACTCGTGTACAAGCTCACATCCATACGCGACCGCCCTGAAAGGGTGACATTAGCGCTTATGTTCGCCAGCCAGCGCTGCTGCTGGCGAGCGCTGTAGCGTGTTTGACCGTCGAGATGTTCTACGGACAAGTTATAGGCAATCCGGGGCATTTCGATGCGGGAGCGCAGTTCGATGCGTTGGTACGTGCCCGTGTTATCAATGCCCGAGCTTTTTAATCGATTTTGCCCTTGCTCGAATACGCCTGTCAAACCAAAGCCCTGCGCCGTGAAGCCGGACGAGACACGTATGGCCGTGTAGGTGCGATCTTGTTGGGCTACATGCTGAACCTGGTCGTCATAATACACGTCAAAAAATGCCGATCGCTGAGCAACCCGGCGCCATAACCCACCTCCGAATCGATAGGCTCGAGTCGTTCGATTCGCCGGGTCCGCGATGGATTCGCTTTCAAAGCCTCGCGACTCGGCCCGCCAACTGCCCTCGAAACGCAACCAGCGCACGGGTCTGAAGATGAGATTCGCTGAACCGAGGTCAAGATCGCTGTAGTAGCCCGGGTATAGTGGATCGGCATGGACCAGACGGGCTCCGTACGCAATCAGGGACTGGTTGCCGACTAGTTCAAATGAGGCGGCTTTGGTCAACTTCCCCAGTCGACGTCCGACCCCCACTTCGGTGTCGATCTGTGTGTTGAGTGCCGGCCTGACTACGCCGCGTAGTGTAACGGCCTGCCCTTCCACATAACCTGTCCGACGAAGGGCGTTAGCGCTCAATTCTGTTATCGAATTGAGCCTGTAACGCACAAAAGCGGTCTGTTGGCCTTGTTCCCCGACCGTTTGCCGGCCCTGACCGTGGAAGGCGCCAATCCCAAAGCGCCCGACACTCGTTTCTCCGCCTGCACCGAACAGATACCGGCCCCATTCGGTTAGTGGCGACAGTACATGCGTTTGATCACCAAGTCGTAGGGAGCCTTTATCTCCTGAAAATGCCAGCCGATATTCATCACGTAGCCCAAAGGACGAGCGGTCACGCCGATCGGGTGCGCGCAATAAAATATCCATTGTAGTCCCCCCTGGGCTCCGGCTCCGACCGGTCACTTCCAACTGCGTTCCGGCTCCGCGTTGATCCCCGGTCGTTCGCAGGGTGGTCGCCAGTGGGTATTCGCGAGCGACTCGCGGGACGTGCGGGGCTCGGGGAATCACGTCAATACGTGTAGACGCGTCCACCGTATGCTCGGGGGCATCCCGTACCGAGGCCTCGACTCGCAACGCATAGTGTGTCGTGACAGGAATTAGACGTGGCGTTTCAACGACCAGAGCAAGTTGACGTGATCCCCCGACAGGAAGCTCGATCGAGGAGGCCTCGAGGGTTGATTTCCAGTTTAAATTCCCCCTGGCGCTTAGCAGGACGGTGATCTCTCTGTTACCGCGATTATGGAGGAGAATGGTGGCCCGGATGGGTTCGCCGGCGCGCACATGACGCGGGAATTCAGTAATCTGAATATCAGCGAGGCTCGACGGACGGACGGACACCTCTACTTCCGCCTCGGCGGAAGATTCAGCGTCTCCGTCATACCATACGGTAAGCCGTATCACATAAGGCGTCGGTTCCGCCTTTTCTGGCACTTTGAAACTGATCAGGCGAGAGATGGAATCCCGGGCGGCGACCATGAACTCGGAGGGGGGGATGATGGCGCGCCAGCCATCTGGCACTTCGACCGCGGAAACAACAAGGCGCTTTTCCGGATCGGTGCTACTGACTCGAAAAACGGCGGTGTATACCTCTCCGGGCACCGCCTCCACGAACGTAGCGCCGGCGACATCTACCCGCACCCCGCGACTCATCTGTCCAGTCGCTGTTGACCCCACCGCCACGCTGATCGACAGGAATGAAAGGAGGAAGATACGGGACGCGATATATCCTTGGCAGTTTCCCACTGTTATAAGACGAGCGTATACTGAGCTCCAACGATGTAGTCGCCAGCGGCCTCGACAACAATGAGTGCCTCATAGTTGCCCTTCGCGAGGTGGTTTAACTCCATGCGCTGCATGACCGATGTGCCTGGATATAACCGGAAAGAACTCCCCATGAGGCGCTCCTTCTCGCTGCCGGCCGCATCGTAGATCTCTACCCAGACGGACGGACTGATCATCGCGTCTCCGGTGTTTTCAATTATGACTTCCAACACCTTGCGGCCATCCGCCTCGGCGATCAAATCAACCCCCGTAAATGAGACATCATAGCGCGCCTGTTCCTCGATGTGCGTGGCCACTTGAACCCCATAACGCATTACCTGGCGTACACCATATTCAACCGCTTGAGGCTTCCTGGGCAGACGCGATTCGGAGTCTCCAGCCTGTATAGGCTCTACCATCAACATGCTCCAATACGTGCCAGACAAGGGCTCCCCACCCACCGACTCGGGTACCGTCACCGAATAGTTGACGGGTATGGTTTCGCCCGGGGGAATAAGGAGGAGGGCAGGGCTGAAGTCGATCCAGGTAGCATTCGAGCGCAGCGTCGATCCAGGTTCACCGTATTCATTGGTGCCATCGGCGTAAAACAGATAGTCGGTCTGATATATCTTCGCTTCTTGCGGCTGTGCCGTATCGTTTCTGATGAGGATCTCAGCGTGGTAGATCATTCCTGGCTTCACCGGTTTATCCTGAGCGAGTCCGGTTCGAAGCGAGATCTGACCACGCGCATCGGCTGCCATACAGAAGAGAAGCAAGAGAAGGCTGCGTCGCATCGTCGACATAGGGTTTTAATGCTTATTGTGCCGTCAGTGTAAATGTAATCGTATGAACGTCATCCCCATTGGCTGCACTCGTTCCCTGCGCAGCCGTGGCTTCAGCACGGTACTGAAGCGTCCCGCTTCCTATTACACTCTTGCCAATCGATTGTATGAGATCAATGGCGGCCATCCCGTCTGCAAGCGACCGTTCTGGTTGGGCAGTCCCCTCCACCACGCCTGTCGCTACCAGGTACAAGGAAAAGGACTGACCGGGACAGGCCGTGGAAACCGTTATTTTGAAGGCGTTCTGGGTGCCGTTGGTCGACCAATCGAGCCTGGTTGCGGTATTCGTTACCGATTGAGGTTGTGATCCCGCAATGGCCGAAACGATAGTGAGTGTGGGGTTGCCTCCCACCACGGTAAGCGACAACGGGGGTGTTTCGTTCATCCAACCCACCCCCAGCAACAAGGCCAACACACCGGGCCCCGCGGCGGCGAAAGCCAGCTTTCGATTCATTCAGTTTGTGTGAACTTGGCTCGGCGGGATTCATCCCGCGGTATGCAGAAGAAATGCGATCAAGACGCTGATGTGAATGCGCCCATACTACGCAGTCAGTTTATGGCTGCGGAGTCTACGTGAAATGAAAACCCGTTATTCTGAAAATCAAGGCCGCTTTATTACCAGGAAGCGTATTGAAGAGCGGATAACATACCTCGACGGGCATCGTGGTTGAAGTGAAGAGCAGCAGGATGCGGCTCAAATATTTGTAATCGTAAGGGTGACCGTATGCGTCTCGCCGGCAGGCTCATTGGGCACGGCGGCAGCGGTTGCCGCTGCCGTGTATTTGATTTGCAGTGCCATTCCGGTGACACGCGTAATGCCTGTAACAAGGTCTGATGCACTCCCCGACGTCAGGGTGACTTCTCCGGCTGATGTGGCACCAGCTGGTTCCGTCAATTCGATAGCGAGGCTGATGCCGGCTGCATAGTCTACATCCAGCTGCCCGGTGATCTTCTTGTTCGCCCCATTACTCGTGATGTTGTACGTTGTCGTGAGGTCGGTCGCATCGTCGGGCGCGCTGCCGGCCGTCGCTGAATTGATCGTGATGGTCAGGGTCGCAGCTGAAACGGTGATCTCATTAATCTCCTGAACGACCACTGTCACGTTTTGTGTCTCGCTCTGAGCAACAACCAGCGGCGCTAGCCACAGGCTAGCAATCAGAAGAGTTATGACAAGTTTGAAGCTACGCATCTTGGCTACGGTAAGGCTTTGATACTGTCGGGCACGTCTGATCACCCACTCTCCCAGGGATCGGCCATCGCGATTCAGCCTTTAAGTGTTTTCACTTACGACATTAATGATCGGGTTTTCTGTGGATTTCATGCGGACGGGGGCGGTTTTCGAGGCGCGATGCGGCGGTTCCCACGAGCAAAAGAGCGAAGAGGACCGCTGAATCGACACATAAGGCAGGCGGCGTCTATCAAAAACATCCTGACGCTACTTCGCACGAAAATGCAAATCGGATACCATCACTCCGTCCGCAGCCCCTGGCCGTCTTTTGTCGATCGCGGGTGCTTAATCGAGCTGGCAGAAGGAAAATCCTGCCGATGGAAGGTGCGACTGACTCCCTCCCGTAGGGCTCCCCGAAGGGCGGAAGCAGACGTCTTCTCCGGGTGTTGCATCGTAGCGCTGCCCTCAACCCATCAACCAGGTAACGTGTGTGACGTCACGGTGCAATTATTAAAACACATATGTAATGACATATGATTATTTTGGACAAGGGCTCCCCGACACAGCGGGTGTGTGGCCGTTGAATCCAACGTCATGCTCCTCCTGAAGGATGTGACCGTGTGTCAGGAGGTAATCTCGGCGAGGGTCTTCTCGAAGTACAGCAGGGCTGGCGTAGAATCAGCCGTGAGGGGTGGTTCTATCGCCTGAAATCCGAGCGACTCATACAGTGCGATGGCCGATGTCATCGTCGGCAGGGTATTCAGGCGTATTTCGCTGTAGCCCAACACTTTTGCGCGTTCTATGAAGCGTTCGACGAGTAGTTTGCCCAGTTGTTTACCTCTGTACGCCGGCCGCACATAGACGCGTTTGAGTTCGCAAGCGCCATCGGAAAGTGGTCGAAGCGCCGCGCACGCCGCCGGGTTACCTTCCCATTCTACCAGAACCAACACCCCTTCCGGCGGTGCGTACCGTCCCGGTAGTGAGTCGAGTTCGGCCTCGAAGGTTTGAAAGCAGGCCTCTGCGTCTACCTCCGCCCGATATTCGAGAAACAGAGTCCGAACAACGTCCAGATACGGAGAGAGGTGAGCGGGTATGAACTCGGCTTGCTCGGGTTGTGGCTTCATGGGTTGGAACGGGTTAACGGGGAATCTTCAGCTTCACACCCGGGCCGATCGGAGTATCGAGGTTTACCTGATTCATGATAGCGATATCAAGATCGCTGAAACCGCGGGGGAGGGGACTGGGCAGAAACGTGCTGAATGCCCCGCTGCGTGTCGTTGTGGTGATGTCGATGCGGGTTGGCTGGACATTGATTTTTTTCTGATCCGTCAGGGCCTTGAAGCCGCCAAAGGTGGTCTGGAAGGCCGGCGCATACGTGTCATAGTCCGCCGCCGCGGC